>JBFGQG010000080.1:0-10858 GCA_041564295.1 Anaerolineales bacterium
CCGATCGGCATATCGTTTTTCAGCACGGCATACCAGGAACCCGCCCTGATCCGGATCGCATATGCGTTTGAGCAGGCCATTCTCGTCCGCGAAAAGCCGGGGTTTGCACGGTCGGTTCGTCTGCATTAACGAGGGACCTGCGTGTACTGTGCACTATGTGCAGCTTATCCGTGAAATACAGTCAATGATCGTTTTCAGAAGGTGCGAAGTGTGGATTATTCAGCCGAGCTTTGCACCTCGCACCTTCCCGGAGGAATATGCAAACTTTAGATCTTCTCATCACAAACGCACGACTGCGCTCAGGTAATTTCGCGGATATCGGCATTCTGAACGGAAAAATTCATCTGATCGACGTGCAACTCCCGCACGAAGCAGAAAATAAGGTAGACGCCGGTGGAAGCCTTGTCACAGAATCCTTCTGCAACCCCCATCTGCACCTGGATAAAGTCTACACACTCGCACGACTGGACGACACGGCGATGAAGGACTACCACGGCGCCGATATGGGAAAAGCCATGACTGCGATCGAGACAGCTGCACGGGTGAAAGACGACTACAAGGCCGAAACGGCGATTGAAAATATCCGCATTGCGCTGGGTTTGGCGATGCGAAACGGGAACACGCATATCCGGGCTTTTGCCGACGTGGACAACAAGGCCCGCCTCGAAGGTGTCCGGGCATTGATCCAGGCGCGCACAGAGTTCGCCGGGGAAGTCAACCTGCAGGTCGTTGCTTTTCCGCAGGACGGCGTCGTACGTGAACCCGGCGCGGCAGACTTCGTCCGCCAGTCCATGCAGCTCGGTGCTGACGTCGTCGGCGGCATCCCGTGGATCGAGTTCACTGATCAGGACGCACAAGACCACGTCAACCAGATGTTTGCAATCGCCCGCGAGTTCGACGCCGGCGTGTCAATGCTCGTTGACGATGCCGGAGACCCGGGTCTGCGGACAACCGAAATGATGGCCATCGAAGCAATCAAAACCGGCTGGGAAGGCCGGGTTCTGGCCCACCATGCCCGCGCCATGGCCCTCTACCCAAAACCTTATTTCCAGAAACTGGCCGCACTGCTCAAGCAGGCCAACATGGGACTCATTACGGACCCGCACACCGGCCCGCTCCATGCCCGAGTGCGCGAACTGCTGGCGGAAGGCTGCCTGGTGGCGCTCGGTCAGGACGATATCTCCGACGCATATTATCCTTACGGTCAAAACAACATGCTCGAGGTGGCCTTCCTGGCTTCCCACATGCTCTGGATGACCACACGAGATGAAATGGAAACGCTCTATGACATGATCACTGTCAAAGCTGCCGAGACGATGGGCATCTACAACCACACCCTTAAGCCCGGTAACCCCGCCAACCTCGTCGTACTGGACGTTCCCGACATCCTGGAAGCCCTGCGCTTTCACCGCCCACCTGTATATGTGATTTCGGGCGGGCAGATCGTTGCCGAATAATGGCAAAAAGACTGTCGGTGCGAGTGGAAACTGCCCGAACGCTCGCCTGGACCCAGCAGGCGGTTTCACCTCGAATGCTGCACGTATTCGAAAACAGCATCAACTTGATGGATGCCGGCGGTGAGGTCGTCTCGATCGTCAATCCGACGGTCGGGCGCGGACCGTTCAACATCGTCCTGTCAGACCCGATCCGGTTCGCACTGGAATTCACCATAGAGACGTTGGTGACGGTATATGATCAGGACCTCTCGGTTGGAGATTGGCAGTTACAGACCGGCGAAAGGGAGCTGTGGGATCCCCGGCCTGATTGGTCGGCGCTCCGGAAGACAGATCTCTCTACGGTCGTCCCTTTATTAGAAGAAATGCTGCACAGCAGCCGGGTTCAACCGGCGCTGGAAATTAATGGCAAAATCGATTGGGAAAACCTGGGGGAGTTCGCGGCTGGACTTGCCGGGCTCGGGCCGGGTCTGACGCCTTCCGGCGACGATATCCTGATGGGCCTGATGCATGCGGTGTGGACGCATAGGCCTGCGGACCGCGCCTTGCAAATATGTGCAGAAATGGCGGCCGTTTCGATCCCTCGCACAACGACCTTATCCGGCGCGTGGCTCAATGCCGCAGCCAACGGTGAAGCCGGCGAACCCTGGCACCGTCTCTTTTCAGCTATGCGAACGGGAGATGTGGTTGGATTAAGGCAGACAGCTTCGGTGATTCTAGAAACCGGGCATACTTCCGGTGCGGATGCGCTGGCGGGTTTCATCGCCGGTCATAAAGCCGTCAATTGAGAACGATGCAGTCTGTCGTTAAATTAAAACTGCCGCCGGTGACGGCGGCAGTTTTATTCTTGACTAATCTGCAGTTGCGACAGCCTGTTCCATCACTGCCGTTTCCACTTTGGGCGGTTTGAAAATCAGGAATACCGCGTTGATCAGTATCCCCAGGACAGCCGCTGTTGCAATTGCCGGCAGCCCGTTCGGGAAAACCGTCCCCACCGGTATGGGCAAAAAGCCGCCCTCGAAACCGATGTGACCGCCGATGCCGACGACCATGATCGTCGCACCGACTGCCAGGTTGCGCGGATCAAACATACTGACCTTGTGCTCCTGCATCAGGGCGATGCCCTGCATACCGATCACGCCGAAGAGGTAAACAGCCAGGCCGCCGCTGACAGCCAGCGGGACCGTCTGGACGATCGCAGCCAGTTTACCCACGAAACCAAGCAGGATCGAGATCACACCCGCAGCCATCAGGGCAGGTCCGGAATAGTTTCGGGTGATCGCCATCAGGGAGTTGTTTTCGCCGTAGTTTGTCCCGGCGGTTGCACCGACCAGGCCGTTGATGAAGTCTCCTACGCCGTCAAGCACCAGGTTGAAGCCGATATGTTTGTCAAGTTCGTAGGGTTCTTTACCGCTTTCAGCCGCGAAACGATCGACGTACAGGCTGATCTGGTAGAGGTGCGCCGTTGATTCGGGGATGGTCGCGATCGCCATGATAGCAATGCTGAAGATCGCTGTGCCTACCATCGCACCAGAAAATGCCGGGAAGGTGATATTTGGCATTTCAAACAGCGGCGCAGCGCCGACAGCGGCGAAAGAAACCGATCCGGGATCAATCAACGCAGAAATCACGTATCCTACCACCGCACCGAGCAGCACAGGCAGCATACCCAGGAAACCACGATTTTGCATGTAAACTGAAAACAGGATAGTTACCAGCAGGGTGAGGAATGCCACACCCCAGTTGGCGGATGCGAGGCCGAGTGCCGCGAAGGCCAGTCCGAAACCGATGATCGCTGCAACGGAGCCGGTCACAATCGGTGGGAGCACCTTGTCGATAGCCGCTTTACCGACTGCACGAATGACAAAGCCGACGACGATATTGAGAATACCCGTGACGACGATACCCGCCTGCATTGTGGAGAGAACTTCGTCAGCCACCGGAACACCAAAAGCAGGCATGCTACCGGTCATCTGGGTCACGACGGCCAGATACGCAGCGATATAGCTGAAGCTCGAACCATAGAAAAGCGGGATGAACTTGCCGATGCCGCGCTTGGAAAGCACAAGCGCTACAATGGTCGAAATACCCGATGCGAGCAGGACGGTTCCGACATGAAAACCGGTCAGCGCAGCCACGAAAACTGTCGCAGGGAACATGGTGATCACGTGCTGGAAACCGAGAAGAATATTCTGCCCTACCGGGGGTGTCTCATTGGGCAGATAGCCCATTGGTTTAGAAGCCATTCTTTACCTCCTCCAAGAGAGAATGATTAGTGGAATCGACAGAATTTACGTTTGGGACATAACGGAAACGATCTACGATTAAACCTCCTTAACGAAAAACTGCGCATCCTCAAACCAGGACACGCAGTCGCAGACAATTCAACCGCAACATCGAAAGGATCGTGCTGCTTCCAATTGCGATAAAGCTGGCGTGAAAGCTGATTTTCTGATTATGCGGCATAGAACGGTGAATTCGGTCTTTCGAGTTTTGACATTTCTCTGTTAATAACACGTTTTAACACGATTAGCTACGCGTTTTTACGACAAATATTCCGATTTCAGCGATTTTTGTAAAAAAAATTGTTTGTTCTTCCCGTACAATATGCATCTAACTGCTAAAACAGGAGTGAACACATGACAAAACCGCTTTCTGAAATCAAGGTACTCGATCTCAGCCGCGTTCTCGCAGGGCCGTACTGCACGATGATGATGGCCGACATGGGCGCAGACGTGATCAAGGTGGAACAACCGGGCAAAGGGGACGATACGCGCGGTTACGGGCCACCTTTCTTAAACGGCGAGAGCACGTATTTTATGAGCGTCAACCGCAATAAGCGCAGTATGACGCTGAATATGAAAAATGAACGGGGAAAAGAGGTCCTGACGGGTTTAATCCGGCAGGCGGACGTGCTTGTGGAGAACTTCCGGCCCGGCACACTGGAAAAATTGGGATTCGGTTACGATGCTGTCAGGGAATTGAACCCCCGGCTGGTCTACTGCTCGATTTCCGGCTACGGTCACACGGGCCCGGCGGCTCATTTCCCCGGCTACGATCTCATCGTACAGGGTGAAGGGGGCATTGCAGACATCA
Source organism: Anaerolineales bacterium (assembly GCA_041564295.1). GTDB lineage: Bacteria > Chloroflexota > Anaerolineae > Anaerolineales > JABWBV01 > DATDOR01. The sequence goes on from JBFGQG010000080.1 coordinate 4,551, forward strand.
CCGGTGAGGCCGACGGACCACCGATGAAAGTCGGGACGTCCCAGGCGGACATCGTCGCAGGGATGAACGCTTTTTCTGGCATCCTCCTGGCGCTGCTTTCCCGGCAGCAAACAGGCGAGGGCCAGAAGATAGACATTGCCCTGCTGGACTGCCAGATCTCCCTCCTAACCTACCAGGCCGCGATCTATTTTGCCACTGGGGAAAGCCCCAAACGGATCGGCAACCAGCACCCTTCGATCGCACCGTACGAAACTTATAGGTCAAAAGACGGCTACGTCAATGTAGGCTGCGGCAACGAGGTGATCTGGCAGCGCTTCTGCAATGCAGCCGGCCTTGGATTTCTGCTGGAGGATGCTCGCTTCAGCACGAATGCGGACCGGGTTGCCCATCGAGTCGAGCTCAACGAAGCGCTTGAGCCAGTTTTGCGGCAGCGGACCACCACTGAGTGGGTGGATCTGCTGCGTGGACAGGGGATCCCGGCGGGGCCGATTCACAGCGTTAAAGAAGCCCTCGAACACCCTCAAACCATCGCACGTGATATGGTCGTGCGGATGGAGCACCCCAGGGCAGGGGATATCGGCCTGACCGGCATTCAAATTAAGCTCAGCGGTACACCGGGGGAAATCGTCCTGCCGCCGCCTCAACTCGGTCAACACACCGCGGAGATCCTGGTCGACTGGCTCGGTTTTGGGCCTCAGGAAATCAAGAAACTGGTAACGAGTGGAGCAGTGTAAAGCGAAAGCGAGCCAGCGGGTAAATCGCTGACTCGCTATTTCTCCTATACTCTTTTCTTCCTGACGTAGGAAATACCGGCGGCGAGGATACCCACCGCAACCACGACCCCGACGCACAGGGCGACGAAGCCCGTCGTGAGAAGGCGGCCGGCGTCTTCCGTCACTTGCTGGCTACCCGGGGAGTCTTCATCCGAGAAGAACGGCAGGTTGATCGGCAGGTTGATCTGTGAAGCAGCTTCTTCGCAATCCCAGACGTTTTTCATGCTTGAGAGATCGTGCACGTTAGAGACGTCCGGTCGAGCAGGATCGTAATCAAATGTCGGATCCACGGTCATCTCTTCAGGGGACAGGACTGTCGACAGGCGGGTCACATAGGGGAATTTCTCTGCCAGCTCCACGAGCAAGGGGTGGCTGACGGCCAGCCCGGCGGAAGATCCGGCATATTCGGTGACGAATGCGCGGCCGCCGTGCTCATTGGCCCCGTCGCTGATCAGCTGGCGGTAATTATTCCCACCGAAGGCGAAGAACTGGATCGATTCATCCGGGATATCCATATGTACGTAATTGTCGGGAACGGCCTGCTCTGTCCCATAAATCCAGACGAGCACGCGCATGTCCGGGTTCGCGGCGACCGCCGTCAGGCGCAGTGGGATCATGGGGCGTTCAGAACGGTATGTAATCTTGATCGGTTCGACGTCTGAGGCCTCTTTATCCGGCAGCAGCCGCATCGCAAGGAAAACCATTTTTTCTTCAACGTAAACATTGATCAACGGCTCCATCTCTTCAGTGACGCGGTACTCATTGTCCCGCAGCCAGAAAATCATTGCGTCCGGGTCATCTGATCCGACGACGTCAAACCCGTACGGTCCAACCGCACCGGTTGCGAACACTTCGACTCCAGAATCTTCCCCGCTCTCCGCTACTGCCATCAGCGGCATCTCGCAAGTATCGGGAAATGGGGGCGGGATATAGACCGGGTTGGAAACGGTCTCCAGCTCATCGAAAGCCGCCATTGCGTCTTCCGGGATTTCGAGATCATCACCCGTGATCACAGACGGCAGCGGCAGGATCCAGCTGAAATCTGGTGCTGAACCCGTATATTCGATCTGCACATAAGCCGATATCGTTCCGTCTCCGTTTTGGGTGAAGATAATGCGCTCGGCATTCTGGTCGACGGGGGAAGTCGTACAGAAGAAACCACCGCATGCCAGGGCCTGGTGGTTGAAAATCAGGAGTAATAAGATGGTAGTGAGAATGCTGAGAATAACAGGAAAGGGGCTTCGTTTCATAGCCATAACACCAACTCCTTAATCATTGAAAAGTTTGCCGGCCGGCCCCGGCAATCGCGGGGAATACGGAATTGTAACAGGCGTGCTGCCTGCAGTTTATTCCGATGATAAATTTGAGAACCATCTCAGGGTTTTAAATACAACGCTGGCAGGCGCAGATTAGTTCCGCCGGCTCAGCAAAGCCCTTATCCCCCGCCGGGTGCCCGGCAAATCGAACAGCTGCAGCAACCTGGTTGCAACACGCGGGTTGTCCCACAGCTTAATGCTCGCTTCCGTTGCTTCAAGTATCGCGCGCTGTGACTCCGAAACACCTGTTCCCTGCCGGAAATCAGACAGGCCCAGATAAAGCATGGCATATGCAATTGTGACCGCGGAATTCGTATCGACACGATCGAGGACCCGGATCAGGTCCGGGACGATTTCGTCCGCCGCAGCCGGACCAATACGACACAGGCAGAGGGCTATGTCTGCAAACATGTGGCCTTCAGCGAACGGAAGAGCGGCATAGGCTTGGGGGAGCGACCTGTCGAGCGTTGAAAGCAGATCGATCAGTCCGATCCTGACTTCTGCCGGAGTCGCTTCTCCCAACACATGCGTGAGGCTCATCAACGAAGCAAGGCGCATGAGAGGTTTAAATGCAGGGCCCGTATACATGGCCAGTACCGGCAATAAAGAATCGTCTCTTGCGGCGGATTTTCCGAGGGCAAAGAGGAGGCCGGATTTGACGTCTGTCTTAAGTTCGACTTCCATCCGTCGGGACAATCGCTCATGGATCAGACCGTCCGTATCAGGGAGATGCATGAGGAGATAGGCAGCGGCGATACGTTCGGTGGAATCGGCATGATCCAGACACCGCAAGTACAGCATACGACCGGCCCGGATCGCATCGTGTGTCTGACGGGCCCATTTCCGTTCCATCGCCAGGCGGAGACGAATTTCCGGGTCGGATTCATTAACTTCAATCAAACCATCATTTTTCATTAAAGCGAGCGGGCCTTTTCCCCTGGCCAGGTGAGCCAGAAGGATGAGCAGTTGGGGCTTTTCTTCGAAAAGCGGATGCTCCAGAAGCTGGTTTAAATAAGTGACGATATAACCGGAGGCTTCGTAAATTGCACCCTGGTGGCAAAGGTTTTCCCTCAGCAGTTGGAAACCGTATGCGCGCTCTTCTTTCTCCGGTGAAGCCAGGGCCAGGATCATTCCGGGTACATCGGCTGCACTTCCGTACGCATGTGTTAAATTTTCCCAATCAACCCGATACAGTCCTTCCAGCATTCCTGCCTCCATAATTGCATAATATAATGTGTATATTAATAATAAATATAGCTAATAAATAAATTTTGTCAACTATATTAGGTATATTATTTATTTAGTTGACATCCGGATCGATTCTTTTTACAATTTATGCGAGAAACAGTAAATGAATTCTGAAGAACTTGCACACCAGGTCCGCCACAGGCGCAGACAACTCCAGATCAGCCAGTCTAAACTGGCCGAACTTGCGGGCATTTCGAGGAATTACGTCTCATTGATCGAAAGGGGGGAAGTTAAGAATGCCTCGATTGGAGTGTTAGAGGCCCTGGGAGCCGCGCTTGGCTTAACGGCAGGCCAACTGACCGGCGAAAATCAGTCAGATCCGATTTTTATCCCCCCTGCCCTCAGGCAGCTTGCTCTCAAGCAAAAAATGCAATTTGAAACGGTTGAACGGCTCGTTCGCATCCCTAAGCGCGGCAAAGAACCCCATACACCGGAAGAGTGGGGTGAACTGTACCAGGCAGTGCGCCCTTACCTCGAATAAGAACCGGTTGCAATCCTCAACCTTCTGGCACATAATAGAATTTCCTTTCCACAAATCGGAGAAAATTATATGGCCGACCAGTTACAGTTGACCTTACGTAAAGGTCCCGGTCCGGGACTGATATTTAATCTTGCAGGACAAGAAATCCGCATCGGCCGCGGCGCGGACAACGAAATCTCAATCGTCAACCTGGACGTTTCCCGCTTTCACGCTAAACTGAACCGCAATGATGCCGGGGGGTATTCAATCGAAGATCTCAACTCCTCGAATGGGACCTTTGTAAACGAAAGGCAGATTGGTCAACCGGTTGAACTGAAACTCGGCGATGTAGTCCGGCTTGGTGCTGAAGTCGAACTGGTTCTTGGCTTGCGGGAGGAAGAGGGAAGCACCCGGACCTTCTCCAGGTCTCGCCTGTTGAGCGGTATCTCAGAATCGGACACGAAGAAAACGCACGTATTCATCTCCTATTCCCGCAAAGATATAGAATTTGTCAAAAAACTCCACAACGATCTGACCGACCATGATTTCAAAGCCTGGGTCGACTGGGAAGGCATTCCCCTATCGGCTGATTGGTGGGAGGAGATCGTAGACGCAATCAGCAGCGCAGACGCGTTTATTTTCGTTATCAGTCCAGGCTCGCTGAAATCAGAGGTTTGCGAGCGGGAGTTAAATAAGGCGATCGAATTAAACAAGAACGTTGTCCCGATTCTGTTCATTGACCCCGACAAGCAGGACAAGATGAACGAAAGACTGTCCTCCGCAAACTGGGTCTACATGCGCAACGACGGCGAATACCTGCAGAATTTTCCTGAGATGGCTGCCACGCTGACGACCGACCTCGAGTGGGTAAAGGAGCATACGCGCCTGCTTGTACGCGCGGTGGAATGGACGGACTCGGGGAAGAAGACCAGTACTCTCTTGCGCGGCGACGATCTCTCTCGTGCTGAAAATTTTATCGCTGAAAGCCACCAATACAAACTCAAGCTGACCCCAAAGCACATCGAATACATCCAGGAAAGCCGGCGGTTTGAAACTACCCGCCAGCGTCGAAGCCAGGTGATTGGGATCGCGGTCCTCATCGTCCTTTCCGTACTGCTCGTGATATCGGTCCGCCAGACAGGCAGGGCGACGACTGAGGCCATCAATGCCGAAAATGCAGCGAATACGTCCGATGCAAATGCCGTCCTTGCCGAAAACAATCGCGCGACCGCAGTCGAGAACCAGAACATCGCCGGTACCCAGCGGGTGATCGCACAAATTGAGAGCAACCGGGCTTTAACGCAGGAAGCCCGCGCGATTGCAGGAGAAGCAACGGCCATTGCAGCCCTGGATGTTGCAGAAGTGGAAAGGCAAAAAGCCGTTGAACAGGCCACGCGCGCCCGCGCAAGCCAGCTCGCGGCACAGGCTCAGCAGCTCCTCCTAACAAACGCCCCCCTGGCGACTGTCCTGGCGATCGAGTCGCTCACAGCCAATCCGCTGAACCGGGAAGCGCTGGATCTTCTTGCGCACCTCCCTTATTTTTATCCGCCGATCAACCGGTTTTTCAGCGGACATAACAGCCCGGTGACCGCGATTGACTGGAGCAAGGCAGGAAAACTCGCTTCAGGAAGTGAGAACGGTGACGTTTTCATATGGGACCTGGAGAGCCACTTTCCAGCGATTGTCAAAGACGCCCACACCGGGACGGTCACGGCCGTCAGCTGGGGCCCAAATGGCGAAATTGCATCCGCCTCTGCCGACGGCACAATCTACATATGGCAATTCCCGTACGAGCAGGTCGATTTAGTGCACGACTTCGAAGAGGGGCCGCTTCTCAGCCTGGACTGGTCGGACAACGGCGTGCTGGCCATTGGCGGGAGCAACGGAAAGATCCACCGATGGATCAGCACATTACGGATATTCGATGAACCTCTGTCGCATGCGGCGCAAATCAACGTGGTCAAATGGAACGGTTTCGACCAGTTGGCCAGCGGCAGTTCGAACCACACGGTGAAGCTCTGGAATTTCACAGCCAGGACAGAAAAAATCCTCTCATGGCACACAGACGCTGTCCGCAGTCTGGCCTGGGGACCGGCTCAGCAGCTGGCAACCGGTTCAAATGACAGCACGATTATTCTCTGGGACATCATCAGCGGACGGCCGATCCGGATTATTCAGGAACATACCGGTCCAGTCCTAGGTTTGGATTGGATTGCGGAAAACCGGCTCGTCTCTTCTTCGACCGACAGCAAAATTTTCGTGCTGGACCCGCGGACCGGCCTGGTCGATGAAGAATTGAAGGGCCACACAGGCAGTATCCACAGTGTCATCTGGGGAGAGCCGGGACACATATTCTCCGGCGGTGAGGACGAAACGATCGCTCACTGGCAGCTCGTCTTCCAGGCGCCTGTGCTCAACGGACATCTTGACCGGATCCGGTCTGTGGCCTGGTCCAGTGACGGTTCCCAGTTTGCCTCAGCATCTGATGATAATACAGTCATCTTATGGGAC
>JBFGQG010000081.1:0-10848 GCA_041564295.1 Anaerolineales bacterium
AGCTATCAAGCAAAACTGCATTTGAGAAATGATCACCGGCCTGATCCCCAAACCGGGCGTAGGAGATTCTTCCGGTGGCACGGCCTGAGCCGTTATTGCCGACCCAAATCTCACGCACATTGGCAAATTTCGCACCGTATTCCAGACCGATCGTTCGAAGGTCGCCGTAAAACTGCCCGACGCTCATGTCCGGTGCATCCCCACGAATATATTCGGGACGCATCGCTTTCTCCTGCTTCCGGCTAACAGCCCCAACCCTGCCCTGGCAGTAGACTTCCGATTCGTTGTCTGCGGCGAAGATCGTGAAGCGCCCGTGGCCCTGGCCGTTCGGAGTATGCGCCAGCCTGAGCCTGACAACTTTCGGCTTCCGGTATGCCAAAAGCAGTGGTCGTTCAAAAGAGATGTCCAGCAGTTCTACCGCCTGCCAGGGCAGCCCCGAAATAGCAGCAAAACCGCGCGCAGCCATCTCAAGGTAACCTGTCCCCGGAAACACAGTCTTTCCTAAAACTCGGTGGTCCGTCCAGGGACTTATAGTAGACAGTGTTACTTCAAACACTGTCTGTCTGGGCGTCCGTTCGATAGCCTCACCGAGCAATGGATGCAATTCCGGCAGGTCTGCCAGTTGAACGGTACCGGCAGGTTCTATCCGAACAAACTGCTTTTCAATATTTGAGAGCCAGTGTTTATCTCTTCGGAACGGATACAACGGCAAATCCACTCTCTGGTAGGCAGTGCTCCAGAATAGTCGGTCTAAATCCAGCGAGGTCCCAAGAACGAACATCAGTGCAAGGGCGTTGAGCAGATTCGAAATGTCGTTCCCGTCACGCCGCAGCGTCGGTACCGTCCGGATTGTGTTCGCATCAAATGACGTGGCAACAGCGGGGATCAAGGCCGGGTGAGGGCCGATTTCCACGAGCAGCGTTGCGCCATCGTCCACAATTCGCTTAATGCCATCATGAAAGAGCACCGCCTCACGAACGTGGTCGCTCCAATACGCCCCTTTGACCTCGCCATTATGATACTGGCCGCTGACGTTTGAAATGACCGGAATGCGGGCTGGCCTCACTCGCATCGTGCCGGCGATTTCAGCCAGTTCTTCGAGGATCGGAGACATCAGCGGCGAATGGAAGGCATGGGAGACGTCGAGTTCCTTCGAACGTCTACCTGCCTCCATGGCAAGCTCCTGTACGGCTTCGACTGCTTCTGCCGTCCCGGATACGACCACAGATTGCGGCGCATTGACCGTTGCAATCGATATTTCTGACTCCATGCCTTTGATCCAGGCGCGGGCCTGTTCTAAGTCAGCACCAAGGGCGAGCATTTTACCGCCTTCAGGCAGCGAACCCATCAGCCGTCCACGCGCAACGACGAAGCGAACCGCGTCCTCGAGGTCCAGCATACCCCCGAAACAGGCAGCACTGATTTCCCCTACGCTGTGCCCGATGAGGTAATCCGGTTCAACACCCCAATAACGAAGCAGGTCCGCAAGCGCATACTCTACCGCAAACATGGCTGGTTGAACGTAACGAGTGTTTTGCAAGAGGCGTTCTGAATCAGGGCCAAATAAAAGCTCAACCAAGCTCACATCCAGCTCTTCATTCATGATTTCGGCGATTTCATCGATTGTTGCCGCAAAGCGAGCCTCTTTGCGGTAGAGTTCCCGGCCCATGCCGGCATATTGTGCACCCTGTCCGGTGAACATGAAGGCAACCTGCGTCTTGATTCGAAAGCGGGTTTGGCCGGATGCCAGGCCTTTCGATATACGTCCCTCGCGCCATGCTTTCAGTCTATCCATGACCTCCTCTCTGGAACTGGCAGCGATTGCGATCCGGTGGTTGAGATGGGCTCGACCGGTCACCGAGGTGAAGGCGATATCATAAAGGGGATCCTCCGTCGATTCCAGGTATTCCAACCAGCGGTCCGCCAGGTCTTCCAGGGACGCCTGGGTTTTTGCAGAAAGCAGCACGAGTTCGCCTGGGCGATCCGGCTTCTCGGAAGCGGGCGTGTTTGTGCGGATTGGCGCTTGCTGGAGAATAGCATGCGCATTGGTTCCACTGTAACCAAACGAATTCACGCCCGCCATCCTCCTGACCGCACGCTCCGGCCAGGCTTGGGGGAATGTCGGGACTTCGACGGGCGCGTGTCCCAGGTCGATATTCGGGTTGAGCTGTTTGAAATGCACCGTAGGGAATACGACGTTGTGTTCGATCGAAAGTGCAGCTTTGACAAGACCGAGGAGGCCGGCGCCCGCTTCGATATGTCCGAAATTGCTTTTTACAGAACCGACAAAGAGTTTTTCATCAGGCATTCGATCGGGGCCGAAAACGTTGACGATCGCGCTCATCTCGATCGGGTCACCGACGGGGGTCCCAGTACCGTGCGCCTCGACATAGCCGATTTCCCTGGGATCCACCCCGACACGGGCAAGTGCGCTGCGGATCACTTTTTCCTGTGCGCGGCCGTTCGGTGCAGTCACAGCCGGTGTGCGGCCGTCCTGATTGATCGCCGTGCCGACGATGCTCGCCATAATGTGGTCGCCGCGCGCGATCGCCTCCGATTCGCGCCTGAGGACGACGGCAACGCAGCCCTCACCGCGGATGTAGCCGTCTGCATCTGCGTCGAAGGCTGCACAGCGTCCTGCGCGTGACATCAAGCCGATCTTTGAGAAAGTGATGTGGATACCTGGGTGAAGAATGGCGTTGACGCCGACGACGATTGCTGCGTCTGATTCGCCGGAAAGAATGCTCTGCCGGGCCAGGTGGACGGCGACGAGTGAACTCGAGCAGGCTGTGTCGAGGGATAGAGTCGGTCCTTCGAGTCCAAGAAAATGGGCAACGCGTCCACCGGCGATACTCATTGCGTCACCCATAGCATCGTAGGCAGTCAGACCTTCGACGCCTTCGAAATACGCCTTGATCTGGGAGTAGTTATTCGTGTTCATCATGGCAAGGAACACGCCGGTGTTCGTATTCGCCAGGTCATCAGGGGATTGCCCCGCATGTTCGAGCGCATGCCAGACCGTTTGAAGGATCATTCGCTGTTGTGGGTCCATGCGGGAGGCTTCTGCATCGGAAATCCCGAAAAAGCCAGCATCGAACTGATCAATATCTCGAACAAAGCCCCCTCGCCTGACGTAAGTTTTACCGGGCTTAATCGGATCAGGATCGAAGAAATCCTCCTGCAACCAGCGGTCCGGGGGAATATCTGTGACCAGGTCCCTCCCCTCCAATAAGGCTGCGTAAAGCTGGTCGATCGAGTTGATATCACCCGGCAGCCAGCATCCGGCCCCCACAATGGCTATCGGCTCTGGTCCCATATGCGAAGTATGTTGGGTTGAGATCGTCATTTCTGTAGCTCCCTTTAATGGCAATATAATTTTGCTGTGCAGGAAAAAAACGAATTCTATTCAATTGGAAATTAAGGTAAGCAAAAAAAACGGCGGAAGATTTTTAATCTACGCCAAAAAATCAAAATCGGTTCCTGGTGCGCGGGTATTTTTTAAATAAAACAAGGAGTCCGACTTGACATCTTAATAAAGCACCCCGGATTAGACCAATAAGAGAAAAATCTCCGGGCTTATTGAATTCAATACGATTGAGACAAGTTTGTTATATAATAAATGTTCAAGCAATTCAGGTCAATACTTAATCCAGTTCCAATAACCGCTGCTGTTAGATATCTGGCAGCAAAGCGCATTGACGATCAGCAGGTAATGACATTATTTTCCTGCCATATATCTCTAAATTCATGGACTGCCTGATGGTGGAAAATGAATGAATGCCCGCAACACTTTTTCTATATCCTGTCTTGGAGTCTCTATTAACGAGCAAACTTATAACCAATCAGAAATGGAGGAATCATGTCCGAAGAAAAAATTGACCAGATGGAAGAAGAAGAAATGAACGCAATCACCGCAGAAATGACCCAGCCCATTATCATCGACCTGGGTAAACAAAAGCCCAAAAGGTTGAAGGCTCTCAAGAAAGGTGAAGGGGTCTTATGGGACGAAATCTTTGAGGTCATGGAAGAGGTCAAAGATATGCTCGGTGAGGAGGTAGAAGGCAAACTGATGGTACCGATTGTGATGATCTATGAAAAGAAAAGCAAACGCAACCAGATCGAGCGGCTGCTTTTCCCGCTCTCGAAGTGATTTTGAATGCTGAATTATTTAATTGATGAGGCCTGATATGAATGCAGAACATGTAAAACCAGTGGTGTTAAAGCGCTCCAGGACGAAATCAGGCAGTGAATTCCAGCCGATCGTCCTTGATTACAAGCCACGGAAAAAGAAGAGGAACAAGGCAGAAGACAGCACGGGCAACGAACCTCGGTATTCACGCAACCTGAAGGATGTTCAAAAATTGGAAGGGGATGTTGTCCGTATTGCTCGCCGTGCTTCAACAACAGTGACGAAAGGTCTTGACACGTACGACAAAGAACGGAAGAAATCGGCGATGTCAAAAAAAGATGGCGCAATAGAAGATTTTCCTCACAATGCGACGAAGGCTGTGAGCGAGTCACTCAAAGAAGCCAGCGAACTTCCTGTTGATTTAGCGGATGCATTACTGACAAAAAACTACCGTAGACAGATTCGCAGGAGCCTGAGACGCGCATCCCGTGCATTAAAACTGTTTCGGTTCTAATTGGTCCGGTCTGAATATGCGCGCCAGGATCACGAGCCGCCCCGGTCAGGTCATTGGAGTATTAACCTGATATGACCCTGCCGGAAATCAACCGGCACACCCACGACCAACCGGGTGTGCTCAGGGAGTTACCACGCCGCAAGGCGCTGGATATGCCCGAGGAACCTGCACCGCTATCGCAAATGCGGTTCCTCGAGTTTAAGTTTAAGCGCCTCAAAGCACTGCAAAAACTGGCCGGTTGGATTTCGCTGCTGGTTTCCTTTGTTATTCGAACGGGGGTCAGCAAATTACGCCGAAGAGATAGTGTTGAAGCGCAGGCCCACAATTTACGCACTGTATTCGAAAATCGAGGAGGCGCTTTCGTCAAATTAGGCGTACATCTTGCGATGCGCGTGGACATCCTCCCCTGGGCGTACTGTGTGGAGCTGTCAAAAATGACAGATTCCATGGCACCGTTCAGACTCACAGCCGCAATTGAGAAAATCGAACGCGCAGTTAAGATGCCGCTTCCAGCAGTTTTCTCGCGGTTCGATCCGACTCCGATTGAGTCCACGTCTACAGCCTGTATTTACCAGGCACAATTCCACAACAAGGAACGCGTGATTGTAAAAGTTCGGCGACCGGGCGTCGGGGCGGAGTTCATGGCAGCGCTTCAAGCTTTTGAGTGGCTTCTGAAAGCTGCCGAATTCCTCACCGTTTTCAAGCCCGGATTTACAGACCGGATTTACCAGGATTACCGCAACTACCTTCTCGAACAGCTTGATTTTGTGCAGGAGGCGCGCAGGCAAGATTCATTTCGCAGGTCTTCGAGCAAAATGCGGAAACCTTTTTTTTCTTCACCCAAGGTCCACCTAGGATTATCGAACGAAGAAGTGGTGATCGAAGAATTCATCACCGGTATGTGGTTGAATGAACTGGTCGAAGCAGTCGAACATAACGACGAAACCCTATTGTCAAGGGCTGCATTATTAAATATTCTGCCGCACAAGGTTGCCAAACGGCTGGTCTGGGTGCATTTCTGGACACTCGAGGAGAATCTATTTTTCTTGTCGGATCCGCATCCAAACAGCATCATTGTCGGGGAAGACGGGAAGCTTTATTTTATCGATTTTTCCAACACAGGATCGCTGAGCCGCTCAAAACGGCAGGCCATACAGCAGCTGCGTTATTACATCGATAAAAAAGACCCTCAAAACATGGCGCGGGCACTGCTCGTATTGCTCGAACCTCTTCCGCCACTGGATATTCTAGAATTAACCGCTCAACTCGAATCATATAACTGGCAGCATCTCTATGCGCAGGAAGCTGCTCCTTCCAGCCTGAGCTGGCAGGAGCGCACCTCTGCTATCCTCTGGCGAGGCATCGTCGATCTGGCAAAAAAACACGGCATCATTATCGAAAAACAGGTCCTGCTTCTGCTCAAAGCTATGCTGGTCACGGAATCAGCAGCGATTCACCTCTATCACGATGTGGACATCGCTAAGGTGTACCGCAAGTTTGAAGAGTACCGTGCAGAACAGGCGCGTATTCGCATGACCGATAGCGTTCTCGACCAGCTCGACGGCGAGGTCAACGAGCGCTTGATCATACGCATGGACCGCATTGCGTATACGTTGCAAGGACTGTTTTTCCGGACGCGGCACATGCTCACACTGCCATCCGTAAACTTCAGCACGCTCATGGGTAAATGGTCGTTCACGATCTATACCATTTTCCGCCTCGGATTCCAACTCATTTTGTTGACCGGCATAGCCGTTCTCCTCACTTATGGAAGCGGAATTAACGAAGCCATCCTATCTTCTTCGCCGCAAGACCTCCTGAGATCCGTTTTTCTCAACCCCCTTTTCCAGGTAATCGCCCTGGTCCTCGTATTTGCGAACGGACGGTCTGTCCTTTTCCGGCTCGATGATATCGATGTGAAATAAGCGTATGAAGAATCTCACCAACGACCGCAAACCCAGCCGCATCCGCAAGGCCGTTCAAGCCGGCGTTCTGCATTGGCGAGCGCTCAATGGTATCGCACCGTCGGATGAAAGAGAATCAAGCATCTACCCATCTCTGGATACCATCCTGAAACCGATGGAGCGGCGCGTGCCCATCGAGGCCTTTGTCGAACACGACCTCGATATTTTTCCATCGCTGGTAATTAACCAGCACAAAAGCAGCCGGATTTACAGCCTCTGGCGGTTGATGACATGGTTATCCGTGATATTCACGAACATTGCAGGGAACAGCCTCGACTGGTTCCTGAGGAGGAACAGGATCGAACGCAAGGCGGTCCGCCTGCGCCAGAGCCTTGAACGCGCCGGGGGCACTTTTGTCAAGCTGGGCCAGCAAGCGGCTATGCGAATCGATCTCCTTCCCTGGGCGTACTGTGTCGAGCTCTCGAAGATGCATGACCGCATGGTTCCATTTGAGGTCGACAAAGCGCTCGCAGCGATCGAGCGAACAACAGGTGAATCCTGGCAGGATATCTTTTCTGTCTTTGATCCTGACCCGATCGGTTCAGCATCCATCGCCTGCGTTTACCAGGCGATTCTCAAAGACGGTACAAATGTCGCCGTCAAGGTCCGGCGGCCGAATATCGAAAAGATTTTTCTGGCGGATCTGCAGGTCCTGGACTGGCTGTCCGGCCTGGCCGAGTTCCTGACCATTTTCCGAAAGGGCTTTACGACAAATTTGCGCGCGGAACTGCGCGAAACATTGTTAGAGGAACTTGATTTCAAGAAAGAAGCCCGGTTCCAGGACACTTTCCGGAGGAACGCGGCGAAATCCGGGCGCGATTTCTTCACAGCCCCGAAGGTCTATTTCGAATATTCAGGCGAGGAGGTGCTCGTACAGGAATACGTGCACGGCGTCTGGTTGTGGGAAGTGATCAACGCGGTTGAAAATAAGAGCCCGAAAGGCCGCGCGGTCCTGCGCAGCATGAATATCGATCCGGACCTCGTCGCCAGGCGCATCCTGTGGGCCTGCTTCTGGAGCATGGACGAGCACCTTTTCTTTCATGCCGACCCTCACCCTGCCAATATCCTCATCCGGCCGAACAATGAGCTAACTTTTATTGATTTCGGCAGCTGCGGCAGCTTCAATAACCACCAGCGCGTTGCGTTGGAGCAGCTCGTTCTTGCCATGGACAAGCGCGATGCTGAAGGAATGACGCTCGCCACGCTCAGCCTGATGGAACCGCTTCCGTTGGTTGACGTCCCCAGATTCGTGAGGGATGCGCAGGAGGAATACATGCGCCTCCTGTATACTTTTGACACGCCAGCCGAATTCACAGAATATTGGGAGCGGACATCAGCCAGGCAATGGGTTGTCCTGTTCAAAACTGCACGAAAATACAATATCCCGCTAAATATGCACATGCTGCGTATGATCCGGGCCACCTTGCTTTACGACTCAATCGTCCTGCGTTTGGATAATAAGCTTGACCGCTATGCAGAATACCAGATGTTCATGAAGGACCGCGCCAGAATGATCAGAAAACGCTGGCGCAAAGATGCTCGCGATGCAGCAGGAGATGATTTCCTTCTCAAAATGGAAGAACTGGGGTCTTCTTTCAGCGACCTGATCCTGCGAGCCCAATCAGTCCTCGGCAAACCCGTGGTGAGATTCGGTTCGACAATCGACAAACTGGTATTTACAGCCTCAGTGGTCACCCGAATGCTCGCTCGCGTGGCGCTGGTCACATTCCTCATCGCTTTATTCATCTCGTTTAAGGACCTGGTGACCGGAGCCCCATCAACTCTCGTCGAATCGTTCGCCTCAATCGCATCCAGCCCGGTGTATCTCGTTTTCCTCATCAGCATGCTCTTATTGAACATTCGCCTGATTATTTTCCGCCTTGTCGATCGCGATCTCTCCACCTGAGACCGGTCATTATTTTTTTATGGAGGATTCATAGTTTATGAACGCTGACCGTGTTGTTTTCATTGAAGGGTCACAAAAAGATCTGATCGTTCCACTTTCAGAAAAAACGACCGTCTTCGGCCGGTCCGATTCAGCTGACATTGTTGTCGATCATATAAGCGTTTCACGGCAGCACATGCAAATCATTTTCGAGCAGAACCAATATCTCGTCGAGGACATGGGCAGCCGAAACGGGACGTTTCTCAACGGAAACCGGCTGGACAAAGCAGAAGTGCTCCATGCTGGTGATGAAATCCGGCTGGGTTCAGAAGTCGTGGTTCGATTTGAACCAAAACCGGATTTCTCACAAACGGTCACATCCGACAGGCCGCCTTCTGTCCAAGAAACCGTCGCTGACGCGCCCGCAGTTCGCGCCACATCCCCTCAGGCACAACCTGCCAGATTACAGGGCCGGTTGGTCGTCAAATACGAAGAAGGTGGCACTCAGGAGTGGACGCTGATTGCGGAAAAAATCGACGTGGGAAGATCGGACCAGAATGATATTGAAATAACTGCACCCACCGTCTCCAGGCAGCAGTTCACATTACAGCGAGAGAACGACGATTACAGAATTTATATCTCATCTGCGGCCTCAAACCCCGTTTACGTCAACGGGCAGCAGGTGAATTACCAGAAACTTCTGGTCGACGGAGACCAGATCAGCATCGGACCGCCAAAAACGCACGGATCCGTCGTAATGCGGTATATCTCCCCATCTGTCACGCCTCAACAACAGGTCGAACGACAAACGCCTCCTTTTGCCGGATCGGATGAGGATAAAACCGTGGCTGGCATAAGCAAACTCTCCCTCGATCCGCACGCTACACATGTCGGATCGAGACCGGCTTTAACTGAAACCGGCGTTTCGGCATCTCAGACGATTCCGGGAGAATTCCCCGAAAAGCTGCCGGTGATCCCACCACAGCTGGTCGTCAGCAGTCCGGGTAAGGAGCCGGCGATTTATACGCTGACCCAGGATAAGGTCCGCCTGGGACGCCGGGCAGAAAACGATATCGTGCTCGAAAACCGTTTTGTTTCCAGGTACCACGCCGAATTCCAAAAACGCGATGGCAGCTATTACATCGTGCCCTCTCCGGCGATCGGTAACCCCCTGCTCATGGACGGTGATCCCGTCATGGAAGCTATGCAGCTTCAGCACGGTGCGAAACTCCGTATCAACGGTCCCCAACCGGGCGAAATGATCACACTCGTATATCTCAGCCCTCATGAGGAAGCTGAACGTGAAAAACAGAAAAACATATCACTTTCAGAAAGCAAGGTTTTGACGATCGGCCGTGCACCTGACAACGATATGGTGCTGAACTCACCGTCCGTCTCCCGGATTCACGCCCACGTGGAGCGCATCGGGCAGCGCTACCGGGTCAAAGACCTTAACAGCAGTAATGGCACCTTTGTTAACGGCACGGCGATTACAGGGGACACCTGGGTCAAACCAGGCGACTCGATCCTGATAGGTCCGTTCACGATCGAGGTCGGCGAAAGCGACCTTTCCAGCCGGAATGAAAGCGAAGGTGGAATGCGGATCGAGGCCTATGAACTCAGTAAATGGGTCCGTAAAGACCTGAACATCATTCAGAACATCTCCCTGGCGTTCCAACCGCGTGAATTCATCGTCGTTGTGGGTCAGAGCGGCGGCGGCAAATCTTCGCTCGTGGATGCCATTGCCGGTTACCGTCCGGCGACGCACGGCAAAGTGATGGTCAACGACACGATTGATGTCTACAAAAATTTCGACGCTATTCGGAATATGATCGGCTATGTCCCACAGAAAGACATCATCCACATGGAGCTGACCGTATTTCAGGCGCTGGACTACGCCGCACAGCTCCGCATGCCTTCAGACACATCGATAGAGGAGCGACATAAACGGATCGGGGAGGTTATGGAAGAACTTGACCTCGCCCATCGGAAAGACACTCAAATCAGCGAACTGAGCGGCGGGCAGCAAAAGCGCGTGTCGATCGGCGTGGAGCTCCTGACCAAGCCCGGTCTCTTTTTCCTGGACGAACCAACATCCGGACTCGACCCAGGCATGGAGACCGAGCTGATGCAGTTGATGCGCCGCCTTGCAGACCAGGGACGCACGATCGTCATGATCACGCATGCGACCAAGAATGTCATGCTCGCGGACAAAGTCGTTTTCCTCGCCCGCGGCGGTTACCTGGCCTGGTTTGGCCCGCCCGAAGAGGCCCTGGCCTACTTCGACCAGTTTCGCACCGAGCGGGAGCGGCGCGCCAGCCCCATGGAATTCGACCATATCTACACCCTCCTCGAC
>JBFGQG010000082.1:0-10749 GCA_041564295.1 Anaerolineales bacterium
ACGACCAGGAAGAGGCCATGTATATGGGGGATCGCCTTGCTGTCCTGAACAACGGGCACCTGGAACAGATCGGTTCGCCTGAAGAAATTTTCCACAACCCGAAATCCCGTTTTGTTGCCGAGTTCATGGGAAACACGGATTTCCTGCCGGGGACGATCGTCGATGATGGCATCCAGACGGAACTTGGCGTCATTCCGCAGCGCATGGACCTGCCGATCGGTTCAGAAGTCGAACTGGCGCTGCGGTTTGACGATGTCGATTTCCGTCTCGATGAAAAAGGCTCTTCGATGGTGCTCGCGCGCCATTTCAAGGGTTCTTACAATATTTACCGGCTCAGGCTGCCTTCTGGACGGCTGCTGCACGCGATGAAAAACCATACTGAGCTGCTGCGCCCGGGGTCGCCGATTCGGATCACGCTCGATTTCGGACACAACCTGGCTTGCTTTTACGCCGGAAAAGCGGTAGAGGTAAAGAAATAATGGTGATTATTCGTCCGGCTGGGTCAAAAGATGCAGCTGGTATTGCTTCTGTGCACATTGCAAGCTGGCGTACGACATATCGAGGAATCGTCCCGGATGAGGTGCTGGCTAATCTGTCCGAAGAGCGCAGAGCTGCCGCATGGCAAACGGCAATTGGTGACCACCGGCAATTCACTTTTGTGGCAGAGGAAGGCGGCGCGATCACCGGTTTTGCGAATGGGGGTGTGGAGCGCGAAGGACAGGTGCGCAAACGAGATGGGCGCGTTTTTGATTGCGAGCTGTACGCGATTTACTTGATTGAACCCAGCCAGAATCGGGGCACAGGCACGCAGTTGTTCCATGCAGTGGCCGAAGAACTTAACCGGGCCGGGTTTCGCAGGATGCTGGTCTGGGTGCTCACAGAAAATACCGGCGCGAGAAAATTTTATGAAGCGAGAGGGGGAATTTTTGAAGCGGAGAAATCCTTCTCAATCGGAGACGCCGAACTCTCGGAGACGGCTTACGGTTGGGACCTGCCTTTAGCATAAGCAGTGGACGAGCGCATTCTTTTGATCGAGATGATGGCGCTTAGCGCGTGGCCAGCGCGTGAGTCACGAGAACTGGACGGCTGGCAGCTCCGCCGGCACACGGTTCCATCCCGGCGAGTGAACTCAGTCTGGCCGAATGCCTGGGGCGGTGCAATCCCGCTCGCTGTGAAGCTCGAAAAGGTCGAAGCCTATTACGCCGCCGAAAACCAGCCGGCGCGGTACCAGATTTGTCCGGCAGCGCTTCCGCAAGGTCTTGACGATGTGCTGGAAGCTCGCGGGTACCGCGTCGACGCGCCTACAGCCGTCCAGGTTGCGCAGGTTGAAAATGTGCTGGAAGCATCGCAAGCGTATGCGCGGGTGTTCGAAAACGAAACCCGGATTTCCGAGAAACTATCGATGGATTGGGTGGCCGCTTACTGTGAGGTGCAGGGGGCGCCTGAGTCGGAAGCAGGACACCGTAGAAGTGCACTTGGCCTGGTTGAACGACCGTCAATCTACGTGCAAATAGACCTGGATGACAAACCCGTCGCGGTTGGCCGGGGCGTCCTCGATGATCAGTGGTTGGGTATTTTCAGCATGGCAACGCACGAGAGATATCGCCGTCGGGGGTTGGCAACCGCGGTGATCCATGCCTTATCCGGTTGGGGCCAGGGCAAAGGGGTCAAAAACCTGTATTTACAGGTGATGGACGTCAATACCGGCGCGCTCGCGCTGTATTCAAATTTAGGATTTGAGACTTTATACCATTATCACTACCGGTATCTGAAGAACTGAAACCCTGCGCAATTTAACCGGGTGAGATTGCTGGCGCGGGAAGATCGATACCGGCCATGCTTTCAAGGTTGAGAAGTTGAAAACAGGGCTCATTGAAGATAACGCCACTCAATCCACAGACTCGACACGATCAGCGTGATAAAGGTGACCAGCGCACCGTAAACCATAAAGCGCCGGAAACTGATCCGGCTCCCGGCAGTTTCTGCCAGGTCGGCAGCGACGATATTCGCCGACGAGCCGACGAGCGTCAGATTGCCGCCGAAATCCGCGCCGATCGCCAGGGCCCACCACAGCGGTGTGGCATCCATGGTCACGGCCAATCTTTCAATTAACGGCAGCATCGTTGCCGTGTAGGGAATATTGTCCACTAGGCCGGATGCTACGGCGGAAATCCAGAGCAGCAGGTGGGTCGTCAGCCGCAAATTGCCGTGGGTTAAGTCTAAAAAAGCGGCTGCCGCCCGCCGGATCCATCCCGCCTCGACTACCGATTCGACCACGACAAACAACCCCACGAAAAACATCAGCGTGGACCACTCCACCTTTTCCAGGGCTTTGGCCGGGTCGTAGCCTGTCACCAGCAGGAGCACCGTAGCGCCAGCCAAAGCTATCGTCGCCACCTCGAGCCGGATTACTGATTCGAGCAGGAACGCTCCGAGAATGAGGCTGAGAACAAGCAGCGATTGCCTTAGAAGTTTCGGGTTCGAAATCACGCCTTCTGTAGATAAAAAACGCACACGCTGAGATTGCTCCGGATCAATTTTCAACTGGTTGCGGAACTGAAAAACCATGATGGGTACATAAATAGCGAGCGAAATCAAGACCGGCGGTCCCATGTTCAGCAGGAACTGCAGAAAGTCTATATGCGCTGCACTACCGATCAGGATGTTTGGCGGGTCGCCGATTAGCGTCGCAGCTCCGCCGATGTTAGAGGCCATAACGCTCGAAATTAAAAAGGGTCCCGGACTGACGCCGAGACTCGTCGCAACAAATATCGCCACCGGTGCGATCAGCACGATGACAGTGACATTATTAAGCAGTGTAGACGTCACAGCGGTGCTCAAGGCCAGAATCACCATGATCCGCACTGGATCTCCCCGCCCAAGCTGCACCGCCTTGATCGCCATCCACTGAAAAACGCCGGTCTCCGCCATGATCGCGGCAATCACCATCATGCCCACAAGCAAAAATATGACATTCAGGTCGATAGCATGGAAGGCGGATTCCTGGTTGACGACGCCGGTCACCACCATCAATATTCCGCCTACAAGTGCTGCAACCGTGCGGTGAATCCGCTCGCTGACGATGATGATGTACGTCAGGAGGAAGATAATCCCGGCAACGACCGTTTCAGTGCTCATGAAGCGCTCGTTTCGTTTTTTTCGGACCCTTCCTGCTGGATGCAGACTTCCATCAGTTCAATCATATGGATATAACCCGTCGGGCGGTTGTGTTCGTCGACGACCGGTATGCCTTCAAGTTTTCGTTTCTGCAGGACCTTGAAAGCTGTCAGCAACGTGTCGTCCAGGTGGACATACTCTGCTTCCTGCATGATATCGCCAGCAGCGGTTGCGTCGTGAGGCAGCTTCACAAATTTTCTAACCGCTTCCAGATCGTGGAGCTCAGCAAGGTAAGTCTCCGGGAAAATATGATAAAACAGCGATTGGGATAATGAGGTCATGTCGATCAGGCCCACAAGGCGACCTGTTTCGCTGACGACTCCGACCACGTTGATCGATGGGTCGGAGAGAATCACCTTCACAACATGGTTCAGGGAATCTTCCCGGTGAACCAGGCAGGGTTTCAGATCCAGGATATCTACAATTTTAGCTACGGGGGTTGAGGGATCGATGCCAAGACGGGCCAGCCCGTTATGGAGCGGAGGAGATGCGATCAGTTCGACCGCTTTCTTGCTCAATCCGAGTGCCCGAGAGACTGGGAGTACGAACAGGATGCCGCTGCCGGGCCGATCAAAGCCTTCGAGGATACGTTCGGCCTCACTGATAGCCTGTTCGAGCTGTCCTTCGGTCTTTATCACGCTCAACACTAACCGCTGGTCGTGGATCGCCTGCCCTAACATCAGGCGGTTGAGCCCACCCAATCCGACCCTGGTAAGCCAGTTGCTGATCCGGAAACCACCCTGGCTGTCTACAAGGGTCGCACCGACGTCGATATGTTTCCAGGCAGCCAGAAGGTCCGGGAGGCGCTGCAGGTCATCGAGTATGAGGATGAGTAAATGCATGAATGACCCCTCCTACATTTCGCCGCTCTCCAAAACACGCCGAAATGCGCGTTGGAATGATTGGCATGTTAATTATAGTGCATGTGCCTGGGCAGGCCTGAAAGCAGGAAGAATTGAATAAATTAAGCGCCGGAATCAACCGACGCTTAATGCAGCATGATAACTATGCGCGCCATCAGGCGGCTGAACACTTCGATAAAACCTGGCCTCACATGCCAAAATCAGGTGTTCGCATTCCGTGAGCTTCGAGGACGTCCACAACAAAGAAAAACCCGGTATTGTCGTCTTCGAACCGGCCGATGATTTGCTGTGTGACCTCTTTGACACGCTCTATCGTATCCTGGTCCCACACGACAGAAAAAATCGTCCTGTGGCGAAGTTCATCCTTGGACACAAGATCGTCCAAACTCGGCATGAGAGGGATATCATCACGAGCACCTTTCAAAGCACGACCAAGACCGCGGCTTTCCAGTATGGTGGCGCCAGGCACCCCGGCGAGCCTCCAGGCCTCCAGCAGGTCTGTGCAAAAGTAGGGGTCGTTGATTACTAAGACGAGAAGGTACATTGTTTCCTCCTGGATCTACGCTTGGTCAGGCGTGAGGGATTTCTGCAATACCGCCGGTTTGCGGAACAGCCACCGTAAAATTGGCGGCGTGATTAATGTAGTTAGAACGACCAGCCCGACGGTGACGGAAAGTTCTGCCTGGTCAATAAAGCCTTCCGTGATGCCGACGGAAGCCACAATCAGCACAACCTCACCGCGAGGCACCATGCTGAAACCGAGCTGCAGGCTCTCTTTTAGCCCGAGTTTGCCGAAGTAACCACCTATGCCTGAACCAATAATTTTGGATAAGACTGCAGTGGCCAGGAGACCGATCAGCAGCATCACGTTGGACGAGTTGAGCGAACGAAGGTTCGCTTCAAGACCGACAGCGACGAAAAAAATCGGTACGAAGACACCGTACGCAATCGAAGAGAAACCAGCCAGGATGCGTTCTTTCAACGGTGTGCGTGCAAACGACAGCCCTGCAATGAAAGCGCCGATGATCGTGGCAACACCGCCCAGGTATTCGGCAGACCAGGCGAAGAAGATCATGACCATAAAAGCCACAGAGACCACCCCCTGGCTGACCGGTAGATTCTCAATCCAACGGCTGAGGCGCGGGATGACTCTGAAACCGATGAATCCTGCAATGAGGATATACAACGCCATCCGCACGATCAGTGTAAGAATATCCCCGCTGGAAGCCGTAGTGCTGTCGCCATCGAGCACTGCCAGAAAGAAAGAAACTCCGAGCACGACCAGCGTGTCATCAATGACGGCAGCACCAAGCAGAGTAACACCCACACGGCTTCGCAGGGCTTTCAATTCCATCAAGGTCTGCACAGAGATGCTGACGCTCGTCGGCGCCAGCAGCAGACCGATGAAAAAGCCCTGTTCCGGTTCAAAGCCGAACATCGTTGCCACTAAATACCCGAGAGCCAATGGCACCAGGAATCCCAATACGCCGGCAAATGTAGCCGCCCGGCCGGAGCGAACCAGGTCTCTCAGATGGACCTCGAGACCGGCTATGAACATCAGCAGTAATACACCTAATTCGGCCAGGAAGGTGAATGTTTCTTCAAGATGGACATCCGTGAATACCGGCCAATGAAGCAGGTTGATTGCTGTGGGTCCGAGGATCAAACCTGCCAGCACTTCACCTGCTACGGCCGGCTGGCCCAACTGCAGGCTGACAAAACCGCCGAACTTTGCGACAGCAATGATGATAGCCAGTATCAATAAGAATTGCAGAAAAGGGAGCACATACTTCTCCTGATCGGTTTTAAAAAACAAATTGCACGTAGAAGCAATCGTTATTACAATGAGGTTAACGGATCGTAGCCAACCCGTTTCCGAACGACCTGAATTTCGCTCCAGACATTCCTGGAAGATTCACTTGACCATGGTAAGCAAGCAACGAATAAAGCAGACTGACCGTTCAGAATGGAATTCCCATACAGGTATTGTAATGGTTTTTCAAATTAACCCGGCAGTCGGCCCAAAACTCTTGAATTAATAGAATCCCCATATTTTATGGGTGTGGCATTGTGCTGGCGTTGTACGATATTGTTCTGCGCAATCTGATTGAAACAACTAAACGTTTCAATTGCAGATTATGCAGGTTACGGGGTTTCCGATTCCCCGAAGAACGTCTGTTAAATCAATCGATAAAGAAACCTTGACGTGTCGGAAAAAATCTCGCGGCCTGGAAAGATTGGCTCTTTTAGCGCGCTGCGATCAAATTGGTTAAACATGAAACAAGATCACTTTCATACACTGACAATCGAAAAAGCTCTGGAAGAAATTGGGGTCCAACCGGAGACTGGCCTTTCAAACACCGAAGTCCAGTCTCTAAAAGAAAAATTTGGTCCTAACGAACTGGTCGAGCGAGGCACAAAGCCACCCTGGCGGATCCTCCTCGACCAGTTTCGCGAGACGATGGTCATTGTCCTCATTATTGCTGCTGTGATTTCGGGCGCCCTCGGTGACTTGAAGGACCTGGTCGCGATCCTGGCGATCGTGATCTTGAACGCCATCCTCGGTTTCGTCCAGGAATACCGCGCTGAACAGGCCATGGCAGCGTTGAAACGGATGTCTGCACCGACGGTGAAAGTGCGCCGAGCCGGGCACGTCTTAGAACTGTCCGCGCGCGAACTGGTTCCAGGCGATATTTTCCTCCTGGAAGTTGGCGATGCGATCCCTGCTGATGCACGGCTCGTAGAAAGCGCCAACCTCAGGGTACAGGAAGCTTCTCTGACAGGTGAATCTGTTCCTGTTGAAAAAACTGCTTCTTCAATAGCTTCCGAGAATGACCCGCTAGGCGATCGGCACAACATGGTTTATATGGGGACATCCGTCACCTACGGCCGCGGGACTGCAGTCGTTGCCAATACAGGCATGAACACAGAACTGGGGAAGATTGCGGAACTTATTCAGACCGTCGAATCCGAGCAAACGCCGCTCCAACGCCGCATGGCCCAATTGGGGAAATCGCTTGCCTGGGCGGCAATTGCAATCGTCGGCCTCGTTTTTGTTCTGGGGCTCCTTCGCGGCGAAGATCCTGCGACCATGTTCCTTACGGCCGTTGCCATGGCTGTTGCTGCCGTGCCGGAAGGCCTGCCTGCGGTTGTGACGATCGCACTGGCGCTTGGTGCGCAGCGCATGTTGAAGCGCAAGGCCTTGATCCGGAAGCTGCCCGCGGTTGAAACATTGGGTTCGGTTGACGTCATCTGCTCGGATAAGACCGGCACCCTGACCGAAAACCGGATGACCGTGACGGTCCTGGATGTCCTTGGTTCCACTCAGAAACTTGAAACCTTGCTGGATGACGGTTTTCCGGTAATAGATGTGGAAATAAAACCAGATGCCCACCCACCCGTTCGCAGCTTGAGCCTGATGATAAAAGCCGCGGCACTCTGCAACGATGCCATTCTCGAAGAAGATGAAGATAAAGACGGCGACGTGCGCGTGATCGGCGATCCGACAGAAGGTGCACTGGTCGCCGCAGCTGCGCAACTTGGTCTTTGGAAGCCCGTGCTCGACCAACGCTGGCCGCGTGTTGCGGAAGTGCCTTTCTCTTCTGAACGGAAACGTATGACTACCGTGCACAGCGTCAACGTGCCGGTCGAATCACCCTCGGATGCGCCATGGGCAGACGCCAGTTATGTAGCGTTTACAAAAGGCTCCGTTGACGGCTTGCTGGATATCAGCGATTATGTCTGGTCGGGAGACGAGCAGGTCTCTCTTTCCAGGAAAATTAAGAAGCGGATCCAGAATGCCAACGACGAAATGGCGTTGGATGGCCAGCGTGTTCTTGGCGTCGCCTTTCGCCCAGTTGACAGGGAAACGGCGGATCATGCTGATGAAACCACCCTGGAAAAACAAATGGTTTTTATTGGCCTGATTGCGATGCTCGACCCGCCCCGGCCTGAAGTCAAAGAGTCGGTCGCGATGGCCAAAACGGCAGGCATCCGTCCGATGATGATCACGGGCGACCACCCGCTGACGGCTAAACGGATCGCCCAGGACCTCGGCATCCTTCAAGAAGAGGATGGTAGGGTAATGACCGGGCAGGAGTTATCCAGATTGACCACCGGCGAGTTGGAAGATGTTGTTGAAGATATCTCTGTTTTCGCCCGCGTCGCGCCGGAGCACAAACTTCGCATTGTTGAGGCGCTGCAAAACCGCGGCCATATCGCAGCAATGACCGGAGATGGTGTGAACGACGCGCCTGCCCTGAGGAAAAGTGATATTGGCGTGGCAATGGGGATCACCGGCACAGACGTGTCGAAAGAAGCCGCGGATATGATCATCCTCGACGACAATTTTGCGACGATTGTTAACGCCATTCGGGAAGGCCGGACGATTTACGACAACGTCCGTAAATTCATCAAATACACCATGACGAGCAACGCCGCCGAGATATATGTCATGCTGTTTGCGCCCTTCCTGGGCATGCCGTTGCCGCTCACTGCCCTGCAGATCCTGTGGATCAATCTCGTGACGGACGGACTGCCAGGCCTCGCGCTCGCCGTCGAACCTGCCGAGAAGAACGTGATGCGCCGGCCGCCGATTGCGCCAAATGAGAGCATATTTGCCCGTGGGATGGGCGTGCACATACTTTGGGTCGGCCTGCTCATGGGTTTAGTTTCGCTGGGTGTCGGGTATTGGGGTTGGTTTACGGGGATTGCCAACTGGCAGACCTTGCTTTTCACTACGCTGACAATTTCCCAGATGGCACACGCGACTGTCATCCGCTCGAGCCGCGAATCGCTTTTTACGCTTGGTTTTCTGACAAACCCGCTGCTCATCGGGGCAGTTGCGCTGACCCTCGTACTGCAGTTATTAGTCGTTTACTGGCCCCCGATGGCCAACATCTTCGGTACGACCCCGTTGACTCCACAAGAACTCCTGTTGAGCGTTGGGCTCAGCCTGGTCGTATTCTTCGCCGTAGAAGCTGAAAAGTGGTTCAAACGCCGGAAGGCTAAGACCAGGTAAATCAGCAACAAGACGCCAAAAGCGAGACTTCAAGCGGCAGGGCCTCTCTCAGAAGTCTCGCTTTTGATTCAAGGATATCGGGTCAGTTTGCCAGGGATTCGATGAGGGCAGGCAGATCCCGAAGCCGGTCAATCTCAAAATCAACCTGGATTGATTTCTGTGCGTTTTTCGGCAGCGAGAGGACGTATTGCCGGGTCCAAACACTTCGAATTCCGATATTGTGTGCACCGAGGATGTCTGCGTTCAGGGTGTCGCCGACCATGATCACTTTGTCCGGCTGGACGTCCCAGCGATTGAGCGCTTGATTGAAAGCCCTGGGATGGGGTTTACGGTAACCGATCGCGGCTGAAGATAGGACGAAATCAAGATAAGGTCGGAAGGAGGCTCGATCGACGAGCCTCTGGACATCTGCATCGTGTGCCGCATTAGAGAGGACAGCCTGGTGAAAACCTCGCCTCTGAAAGCCCTGCAGTATTTCAACTGCAGAGGGGTCAGGTTTCCAATGTTGTTGGGTTCGATTGTAGAAGCCGGCCAGCAAGAAGTCTATTAGTTCATCGGATGGGTCCGCGAAACCCAGGCTCTTCAGGGTTTCGCACAGGACATGTGCTGCTGAAAGTTCAAGCAGGTCTTCTTCGCGTTGGGCGTAGTAAAGCTCCAGTTGATCACGGAAACTTTCCACAAAATGATCCGCTTCATCGGCAAAACCCCGCTCAATCGAAGCAGCGCGAAAGCCGTCCAGGCCGTTCGAGAGCACCGTCGGCCAGGCTGTGTCGAGGTATAGGAGCGTATTACCGAGATCGTAAAGGATGTGCGTAACCGGTTTCATAAATCAGGCCATGTGGGATATGTGGGATAATCTGTGGGATATGTGGGATACCGGCACAACGACCAGGGACCCCGATATCATCCCGAACCGGAATATAAACTTTTGAACCCCATTACAGCAATTCGGTTACGGGTTTCCCGTTTCGAGGGAGAAGCAGCTTTATCTCATGGCGACCAGAAGCGTGTTTGCTGCTGCGAATAGGGCGAGCAGCAGCCAGATGAGGATAACCGAGCCGGATAATGCAGCAAAATACAGGGCGATCGGAAGTATCAGCATCAAACCGAAACTTGCCAGCCGCAGCGGATACATGTATGTTTTAAGGAGTTTCCTCATAATTATCCCACAATCCAGCTGATTACCGAAAGGAGGGTTACGAGGGTGATCACGTAACCGGCCAGCTTCTTGATTACCTCGCCTTCGCGCCCTTCCATTCCGGCAGTGGCCGCGCCGACCACGACTTTCGTTGGGGCGATGATCGAGCCGATCGCGCCGCCGGTTGTCTGTGCGGCCAGCATCCAGGGGACGCTGATCGCCAGGATTTCGGCTGTCCTCTGCTGCAGGGCTGCGAATACGACGTTCGAATTGGTATTGCTGCCGGTCATGAAGGCGCCGAGTGCCCCGATCCACGGTGAGATCAATGGGAAAGCAGCGCCAACTCCGGCAGCCATTCCCTGGGCGAGTGCGTCCGTCATCCCGGCATGGCTCATGATTACGGCCATTGAGACCATCGCCGTGATGCTCAGGCTCGATGACAGCACGCCTTTTATGGTATCGCCCAGAATCCGGGTTCCTGCCCCGGCCCGCAGGAGCCCTGTGCGGCGGTAGATCCAGAATGAAGCGACAGATGAGTACAACAGGATGGC
>JBFGQG010000083.1:0-10730 GCA_041564295.1 Anaerolineales bacterium
GACAACGGGGGAAGATGTAACCGCCCGATTTGCCCGATAGCGCCATTGTTCACCGCCTCCGAAATCTACCGAAAAGAAATCTCCTTCCTCTGTTCCAAAGTACACCGAATCTCCGGCGATATAAGGCGACGATCGAATCATCGCACCTGCATCGAATCGCCAGGCGCGCCGGGCAGCGATCATATTGATCGCGTGCAAAAAACCGTCATCAGACCCGATAAACACATGACCTTCGGCTATTCTTGGAGATGACCGGATTGCACCGCTCGTAGGATATGTCCAGATCAGTGAACCCGAACGGGTGGATACAGCATGGACACGGCCATCTTCAGAACCAATAATGATTTGTGTGTCTTGAACGGCAGGTTTTGTAACCACACCGCCGTCTGTAGGGTATTTCCAGATAAACTCGCCGGTCGCGCTGTTTAGTGAATAAAGGTTGTTGTCATAACAACCGATGTAAAGATTGCCTTTATATAAGGTCGGTGCACCTCGGATTTCGTCCTCGCATGTGAATGTCCACAATGGCTTGATCTGCCCTCCCTCGACGATTGCGGAAGTGAGACCGGAACTAAAAGTCGAAGACCTGGCTATGACACCTGTTCGCTTTGCGGCTTTCATCAAGGCTTCTCTCATTTCCATGACATCTTTGAACCGTTCTTCCGGGTTATATTGGAGCGCAGTGTTGAGAACCGCTTCAAGTTCAGGGGAAACTGCCGGGTTCAAGGAACGCACCGGACGGTCATTGAAGGAGAACGGCGCTTCCAAACGTGGGTCCCGATTAGTTAACAGATGGTGGAGAGTCGCCCCAAGCGCATAAACATCTGCTCTAGGCGTTGCATCACCCCGGTACTGCTCCGGCGGTGAATACCCTTCCGTGCCTACCTGTGTACCTCTTTGACCGACCTGGAAATGTTTGGCAATACCGAAGTCAACAAGAGAGAGACGATTATGCTGGTTCAGCATCACATTCGAAGGCTTAACATCTCTGAAAATGATTGGCTCCGGTTGATGCATGTGCAAGTAATGCAACACATCGCAGAGTTCGATCCCCCAGCTGACAGCCTGCTCGACCGCAATAGGCTCACCCATCTCGCTAATGATATCTTCGAGATTTTTTCCGTTGATGAACTCCATCACGAGGTAAGAACGATCGCTCTGAGAAAAATAATCCAGGATTCGGGGAATAGAGGGATGATTCAGAAGCGCGAGGATATTCGCCTCGCGCTCAAAATTCTGAATAATGGTGCGTTGGACTTTTGGGTCGCGATTCTGGTTGACCATTTCTTTGACAGCCACCAGCTTGACCAGCTTCGGGAAGTGCAGATCACGGGCGCGATAAACAGCCCCCATGCCGCCAACCCCGACGATATCCTGGATGAGGTACCTGTTGACCAGCGTGATGCCAGGTTTTAAGTGCTGTATAGAACTGCCGGAACCCGACTGTGGTATGTTCGTTATTTTCCGAGTTTCCAAATAACACCTTCGTCAATTCTAATAATTCTTAATTATTCCTAAGATAAAATATTATAGCCACCAAATGCAGGTAGCGCAACTATAGTTGTATGGATGTGCTTGAAAATCGACAAGTTGTACTTATATTTCTATCCAAGTATCTGAATTTTCGCAACCATCCAATGTACTAAACAATTATTTAGACGTGAGGTTACGAAACCGGCTGGCGCAGCGGGAGAGTCATGTGAAATCGACTGCCCTTTCCCGGGATACTTTCAAATCCTACAGAGCCATGGTGCCTCTCAACGATCGACTTGACAATTGCCAACCCAAGCCCACTTCCCAGCTGCTTCCGCGCTTCGCGGTCACGCGCCCGGTAAAACTTTTCGAATAATCGCTCCTGATCAACAGGATCGATGCCGATACCGTTGTCTTTTACGATGAACCGGATCGCGGATCCGTTATCCACCAGCTGCGTGGTGATCGATATCCGGCCGTTCTCACCAGTATACTTGATCGCGTTTTCCACCAGGTTGTTAAGCGCTCTATCGACGAAAAGCCTGTCCGCCTCGATCTGCACGCCTGTAACAGTGTCGGTCTCAGCAGTCATGCTAATTTTCTTTTTTTGTGCAAGCGGCTGAAGGTTATCTATCACGCTCGCTATCAATTCAATCGGTGATAACATTTCGAGTTCCAAATCAAAACCGGTTTCGAAACGACCTAAGTGCAGGAGATCGCCCACGAGTCTGGCCATCCGATCCACGCCGTGCGTGATTTTGTGAATATAGGACATTTGCTCTTCTGACAGGTCACCGATCAGTGGAACCATTGTCGCATATCCGCGCATGATGAGGAGAGGTGATTTCAGATCGTGACTGACATGTGAGACAAACTCAGATTTCATCTCGTCCAATTTCTTGAAGTGAGTCACATCACGCATTACGCAAACAGTCCCGACCTCCCGGTTCTTCAACATGACCGAAGTCGCCTTCGCCAGGTAGACTCGCCCATCTTTTGTGACAATTTCAGAAGAAAACGTTTCTTCGCGGCCGGTTGCGAACATTTCGATCAGTTTCTCGTCGTTCAGCAGTTCGGAAATCTGCGTTCCAGCACTGCGGCTGAGCTCCTCTCCGAAAGCATGACATGCAGCAGGGTTCGCGAGCAGCAGGTTGCCGTTCTGGTCTGTGACAATGACAGGGTCAGGAGTGGAAGCAAGGATCGCGGCTAACCGCTCACGCCCGATTTCCGCGCCCATGAACAGCCGCGCATTCGCAGCAGCGAGAGCTCCCTGCGCCGCAAGCGTTGACAAGAACCGGACTTCGTCTTCCGAAATTTTACGCTGGTTTTCATAGGCGACCCACAATGCACCAAAGTAAACATTTTCCTGGATTAATGGAATGCTGAGAATAGAGGAAGGGATTGGCCGCCCATCTATGAACTTCAGATTGGGTTCCGCCACCGGATTTTGAATAACAAGTGGGTTCTTCTCTTTGCTCAAGTGCAGGAGCTGCGAATCGAGGTATGAAAAAAGGTTCGACATAGGTCCAGCGCCAAAGGTGCGGGCGTCACCAATGCCTGCCTCTGACAACGCCCCACCGGTCAGGACGATCCTGGCACTGGATGCACCCGTAGACAGAGCCGCGCCGAGAAGCGGTTTCACAGCAGTAGTGAAATCCAGGCTAGAGGCTGCTCCGTGACTGGCAATTAATAGCTGACGTTGTTCGTCCATGCGCGCTTTCAAACTGACTCTCATCCGCTCGAAGGCCTTCCGCATCACACCGACTTCATCGACTCCAGCCGAATCCAGCGGCGAATCAAGAAAACTCGTGTTTTCGGCTATCCGGTTCGCTTCAACCGAGAGCGCACGTAAAGACCCTGTGACGATTCGCAGGATCAACCGGAGCAGCAGCATCGAAACCAATGCCAGCGCGAGCAGCAACCCGACCAGCGGGCCGGCAATCCTGAGCGCTTGTTCCTGGACGACAAGCACCGGCACCTCGATGACGATACGCCATGACCGTCCCGGTACAGGTATGGAGTACGCAAACACTTGAGACCCGTCCGCTGCAACTACGTTCGAAAATTGACCTTCCGGTTCGATCGCGCTTGCGTAATTTGTTCCGATCATTGAGCGGACTGGATGGTAGAGTATCTCGGCATTGTCGCCAAGCAGAATTCCGTCACCTTCGAGACCCTCGAGGTCCGCCAGACTCTCCAATAAAGGTGAAGCGAATGGATTCTCATCTAAATAACTGCGCCCGATTAAAACGCGGTCACTTCCCGGCACCGGAGTGATGAAGGAAAGGATCGTACGAGAATTCGGTTCCGGTTGAACCGTGGTGTAGTATTGGAATGGGACACCTGCGCGCGCCAGCTCGACCCCTGCATTCTCAACCTGGGTAAGCCCACCAGACGACACTCCGTCCACAAAAGTTGCGATTAATTCATCATTGATGCCGCTTATTAGCAGCTGATTAAAGAATACGGAAACAGATTGGGCCTGCTCAAGGGCTTGTAGAACGACCGGCGTGTCCACGTCACCCAGTTTTGAATCCTGCCCAGTTGAAAGGATCAAGTTCTGACCGATCTCAAGAGTAGTCGGTATGCTTTCGGCCGCCAGCTTCGCCGTCCCGGAAACGCGGTCTTCGACCAGCCGCAGCGCAGACTGGTACGCGACGAACCAGCCAATGACTGAAAGCAGGATCGCCAGACCGGCGACCACCAATCCCATCAGGATGAACGAGCGTGTCTCGATACTTCGTTCAGCTGGTGAAGGGCTTAGCGGCCCAGAGTGTCCCCAATACTGCTTGGCGGTCCTGGAGATCGGTTCAACGAGAACGCCGCTGAATACAAGACTCCCGCCGACAGCGACCCAACTCGGTAGAAGTAATCGAAAAGCATAATCCAACCTGCTGCTGGCCGGATCATCCAGCCCGAGCAGCACGCCGAAGAAAAATAAAACCGGATAAATCAATGCAAGGAGAATGGAAGTTACGAGAGGCGATGCGACGAGTCTAAAAAACCGGGTCTGGTAGACCTGGTGAAACATAAAACCCGCCAACACGCCAAGAAAAGAGAATTCCAGAATGGTGAACGGACTATGAGTCTGCAAAAAGCTGTAAGCAAGTCCGGAAACCCCGCCGACGAGCGCGCCCCCTAACGGCCCCAAAAAACCTGCGGCTAACAGTGATGGAAAATGCGAGAACAGCATCCACGCAATATGGTCCTGACGACCGATTTGACCCTTTAGCGGCAGCGAATCCCTCAGAGGCACCGCTAAACCGAGAAATACGGATCCAGCTACTGCGGCCAGGATAAACACCAGGAGCAACCCCCAATCGCGCACTTTCCAGCGAGGTTGGTAAGCCCTGAAATTCCACAGGACCCAAAAGATCAGCACGATGGAAAACAACCACGCCAAACGTCCGAGAAGGCTCTGCATGTGCAGATAGACGGATGCATCCCGGATAAGCGTAATTAAGAATTCCATCTCAACGCCATTCTATCGTATCTTGTGTTGCCTTGCTGAGATTCGAGTAATCGCCTCGCCGTTCTTCCGGTAGCATTCTGGCGAGGATATACATTGCTTCAGTCGTCATTCTGGTCAGGTCTTCTCCGCGCGCTCTTTCAAATACAGATTTATAAGTGAACGGGCGGCCATATTGAACCCGTGCGCCTTTTGACCACCAGCGTTTCGAAAACGGATAAGTGGGAAAGCCGGTCGTACGCTCAACAGCAACCGGTATGACAGGAGCTCCGCTGCGACTGGCCAGGTAAGCGACACCCTCGCGCGGTTCACGCAGCGCATCATGCCGTGTCCCCTCAGGGGCAACAAGAATGATTTCCCCTGCTTTTAAAACATCGAGCGCGAGGGAGATAGCTCTTCTGTCAATACCCTGCCGGGCTACTGGGATTACTCCCCAGATTTTCGGAAAAATGCCTACAAAAGGATATTCGTATGCTTCAGTTTTAGCCAGCGGAACGATGTGCCTCGGCGTTGCATGGACCAGCACAATCGGGTCCACGAAGGCAATGTGGTTCATCATCAAAATCGCTGGGCCGTCAGCAGGCACGTTTTCCAACCCTTTAACCTCATTTAACCTCACGAGCAAAGTAAACCCGATCGTTTTCAGCAAGAACCTGCAAAACCGACGGCGCCACAAATAATCTCTATGGCTGTAGTTCCTGGAGGCGGACATTGTTTCGATTCCAGACATGGTCAGACGCATAAAACTTTCATTTACTCCGGGTTAATAAATTCCCTCAGGTGCAATAAAAAACGCAAATCAATCCTTATTGTAAGCGCCTCGATAACCTTCAGGTAGTATTGCCGCGATCGCCTGCATGATTCGATTCGTTGCCTGCTCAACAGACTTTCGACCGTCCTCCAACTCGTCCAATAACAGTGGCTTACCGATCGAAAAGGTCAATTTCGGCCGTTTCAATCTCAACCAGGAACCGTAAACATTGGCGCTCTCGGTGCCTGTCATTGCAACCGGAATAACCGGCGCACCAGCTTTCAAAGCGATGAACGCTGCCCCCCCAGTCGCTTCTTCCAGCGCGCCAGTCACTGATTGGCGTCCTTCGGGTGCAATCGCCACAAAACGGCCTTCGGCCAGGCCGTCCAGCGCGCACCGGATCGCCTTTCGATCCGCAGTTCCACGGTGTATCCAGATCAGGCCGTACCGGTCCAACCAACGACCGGCAATCGGTAAATCAAACAGCTCGGCTTTGCCAATACCATCTGGCTGAACAGGCAAAGCCGCCAGTCCGAGGACGAGATCCATATCACCTAGATGATTACTTACGATCAATCCAGGTCCCTCACTCGGAAAGTTTTCCAGGCCTGTAATGGTCGTGCGTGTAAACCGTCTGACCAACCAGCGGCAGCGCGCAGCCCATTTTTCGCGGTATCTTAAACGCTCTTCCGTCAATTCCGGAAGGCGAGTGATTTCATGCCTGATGATTTCCGCTCTTGGCTTTTCGATATTCTTTATATTTTTCTGCATAAACGCCCCAATATTCTTCAGGAAGCAACTCGCAGATTTTCATCATCACAATTTCGGTGTTTTTCTTCCTCGCCTCCCGGCGTGCATGTCCGCTGCCTTCAATCGGAGGCAGGGTAAACGGTTTTCCGATATTCATCGTCATTTTCGGTCGCTTGAACTTGAATGCAAGCGAAAGGTTTTCATCCGTGCTGCCGATCATTCCGATCGGCAGCACAGGAACGCTTGCCTGGTCGATCAGATAGCCGATTCCGGGCTGCGCATGGACCAAACCAGGGATATGTGATCGAGTGCCTTCCGGCGCGATGAGCAACGGGGTCCCGGATTTCAGAACTTCGATCATGGTTCTTAAAAGATCACGCTCCGCAGACCCTCTATGGACGGGCAGGGTCCCATATAAACGAACGATCGACGACTGCCCGCGACGATTCCAAAGTTCGGCTGCACCGATCACCTCCAGGTTGATAGGCCAGAAGGAACCAACCCAGGCCGGATCGATAATCGAAACATGGTTGTGGGATACGAGATAGCCCCCACTCTTCGGAATATTTTCCCATCCATTGATTTCAAGCCGGAACAAGATGCGAATCAGTTTCGATATCGCACGTTTGAGGATAAATCTGCGAAACTTCAACAGCACGGGTTGTGGGTAAGACATCCGGAGGAAATTCCTTTCTCATCCTTTAAGCAATTCAGTAACGACTTTCAAAACTTCGTCAACAGTCAAGTTGTCCGATTGGATAATAACAGCATCACTTGCGGCCTTGAGCGGAGCGACTTCGCGTGAAGAATCGATCCGGTCCCGCTCCAGAATAGACTTAAGGATGTCATGATATTCAGGGGACTCGCCTCGAGCAAGTCGTTCTGAGTATCTCCGCTGAGCTCTCTCCTCTGCCGACGCATCCAGATAAATTTTTAAGTCTGCTTCAGGCAGTACGACGGTCCCGATATCCCGCCCAACCATTACAACTTTACCTCGTAAACCAATTCGGCGCTGCTGGGATGTAAGGGCAGTTCGAACCCCGGGATAAGCAGCAATAACGGAAACACTCGCATCCACTTCAGGAGCACGGATTGCCCAGGTGATGTCTTTGCCGTCTGCGAGAAGGTCATTATCGCGGCCATCTGATACGCGTGGCGGCCGGACATCAATCTGTAAATTCTCTGCCAATCCGGTAATCGCCTTTTCATTGCCAATGTCGATGTTTCTCGCCTGAGCGACGCAAGCTATAGCGCGGTACATCACGCCAGTGTCAAAAAACAGGTAGCCAAGCTGAGCTGCAAGCTTCTTGCCCAGGGTTGACTTGCCGGAACTCGCAGGCCCATCTATAGCTATTGTTGAAAAACCTGTCAATTACAGCTCCTATCAATGTCCCGGTAATATTTCAACCGGATCCTCCAGCGGGACAAAGCTCTCGTTTGAGTCTTCTTCAAGCGCGTCTAGCGGGAAAAGGTCCGCAGTCGGATCTGCATTATAGGCCAGAAATAAATCTGCTCGAAGCCAGATAATAATCTCATCGTTCGTTGCTGGCGCTTCTTTGAAAAGCAGCCATCGAAGCCAGGCTTCTCTGTCGAGTTCATTCCATGCGGGGTATATACGCCAGATCAACCCCTGGCCTCGATAAGCGGAGGCAACTCGAACCTCCTGATCATGACCGGGCGTGATTATCACTTCTGGGAGCTCATTCCCAGGGACCGGGACACCAGGCTGTGCGTTCGAGTACCGGCGCAGGGACCACTGCAGGGCAGGTGATTCCACCGAATAGAGCACGTCCAGGTTTTCCGCCGAACCGTTGAACCAGCCACCAACTGATTGCAGGGTCATTTCGAGCAGATCTGCTTCGCCGGAGGCCGGCAAAGGCAGCCAGAGCTCACGTAATCCGACTGCATTCCTGTGTGATGTTCCCCACACACCAGAAATCATACCGAACAGCAGGATGACACATAAGCCCCACACCGTGCCTGATGCAGCAGCATCTCTACTCCAACCCATGTTGACCAGGGAGATCGAGAGTGCACCGAGGATCAGGGTTCCAGCAATGATCAGTAATCTTAAAGTGAATTGAGGATCCTCAGGTACCACATAGCTCAGGCTCGTAATATTCGTCCAGAAGCTGATGAGAAAAATAACCAGCACTCCAGCGAGAATCAACGGCCGAAAAACATGCTCGCGTTTCCAATAAACCGGACGTCCAATTTCAGAGGCAGCGAGAGCCCAAAGGGGTACGGACACCCACACCAGATCAGCAACCTGCCGGCCTGGATAAATGAGCAATAACAGCAAGGCACTCCCGAACCAGATCGAAAGGAATTTCCCGTTCGGATTCTTCGAACGCCAGCTTCTGACGATATGGATGAAGCCAAACCCCAGCACGATGAATTCATATGCGAAAAGTGAGAGCAGGACCTGTAAAACCGGTACGGTTGAGGGTTCAACCCAACCAGCCAAAAAAGCCGGAAAAGATCCGGCCAGCGCCGCAATACCGGCTGGCGTGCGCATAAAACCGGTCGAACCAAGTACGACGGTCAACAGAAAAACACCGCCGAATTTCCATGAAAACAGGTCCGAGCCGGTTGCCTCACCGCCCATTCCATTATTTTCTCCCAGCAACGAGAAACCGAATGCGCGCTGCGCCGCGTAGGTGAATAAAAGGGTAAGCCCCCCAAAAAACACAGGCGGACCAGAAAGCAGCGCCAGACCAGCCAGGGCGGCCAGAATAATGGAATACACAGGATTCAGCCTATCCCCACTCGTGGCTATGCGCAGCGACATTGTGGCAAGCAACAACCCTGCAGCCATGCCGGGGCCTGCGGCAAACCTGGACACATTAACGAGCAGCGGATCCAACGCTAGGCCGCTTCCCAGCAACAATGCAGGCAGCAACCCCAACCGATCTCTAAACAAAAACGGAACCAGTACCAGTAAGGCACCGGACAAGGCCGGCACCATCCTGGCGATAAAATTCGTGTCTCCGAATAAATACATCGCCAATCCCGTCAGGGACATATAAGCCGGCCAGATTCCTGCCCCGGAAAACCCCGCAGCACTGCCATTGGAAAACTGCAGTGCCTGCAATGCAGCCTCTGCCTCTCTATCGGAAAGCGGTAGCCCACCCAGATTCAGTAGCCGGACTGTTATCCCAACCAGAAAAATGCAGGCCATCAACAGATGAGCGATCGTGAAATTTCGTGCAGATGACATAGGCGACATTATAAGCGAATTGCCTTCATGAAATTGGCCGGGTTGATTTTAACCCAGGACTTATCTATGACCTGTGAATCCGTAAATCGCAACTGAACCTTGTTCGAACAGCAGCGGTAAATTACGCCTGAACTTAGCTTCATTCAGGCTGTATGTTGTCCTCTCAAGCGGCCCGACGTAAATGTACATCACTCCATATTCCTCGAGTATAGCCCTCGCCTCCTCCCAACTGCCGGTTTCATAAACTCGCTCGACATCCCCTTCCCGCGAACCGACCTCCATATAGCCGCCGCGCCATTGTC
Source organism: Anaerolineales bacterium (assembly GCA_041564295.1). GTDB lineage: Bacteria > Chloroflexota > Anaerolineae > Anaerolineales > JABWBV01 > DATDOR01. The sequence continues at coordinate 9,966 of JBFGQG010000083.1, forward strand.
CCTGATGAAAGACCCAACCCAAAACATTCGGGTAGCCGGTGTGCGTTGCAATACGGGCTGCACCCGAGTAACTTCCCCCAACAGCTTCTATGATCGTACCGCGCGTAGCCCCCAGAAGCCATGCGACTGCTGCCCGGTCATCCGGGGTCAGGTAGGCTGCATGCGTCGTGCCGTCCAGATTCAAGCCGTTCAATGGCGAAAATCCACCCGTCTTCGTTTGAAGACTCAAGACTGGATAAGTGAGCCCCATCACCAATATTACGCCAATAATGACGGAAGATATGGTTCCTGCTGCGCTGCGCCAATCGCGCAGTACGCGCACCGCCCCATAAGCGGCTGAAAGGCCCATTAGAATCCAGGCCTGGTAATAGAATTTGAAAATCGTGTTCATCCGCGTCCCAAAAAAGTCCCGCAAGTACACAAACTCCGGCCCAGTGACCAGCAGCAGCCCCACACCAGCCATCAAGAAAACGAACCGGTCCTGTGAAGCATTTCCTTTTCGGACCAACAAAGCCGCAACAAACGAGAGAAGGAGTGCAAGCGTCAACCACCCGCCAAAACCCAAGAACCGGCGAAGGAACGACTCCCTCAACACCGCCGAGACATTCGGTGCGCCAATCACTTCGAGGGCACGAGCCAACAGCTCCGGCCGCAATGCAACTGCTCCGGCCGCAATTAACGAAAGCAACCAAAGACCGCCGACGATGCCAAACCCCCAGGCCAACCCTTTTTTCCAATCCGGCCGTTCTTTCACAGTAGAAAACA
>JBFGQG010000084.1:0-10685 GCA_041564295.1 Anaerolineales bacterium
CTTGCGAAGGTTTAAGCCTTCGCAAGGTCCCTGCTCATCACCTAATTTCTGCGAAAACCAGGCCGCCTGGAGCATGAACTGGATTAATCAGCTAAATCTGGGGAAAGGCAATCCGTTTTTCCAATGGGCGGATAGGACAGGACCCGGTACAGACCTGCCTCGGGAACGATGCAGTATGCTGAAAGAAGTTTGCCGGCAGCGTAGTACTGCTCCGATAGCGACGCGAGATAGACTGCGTGCTGACGGATCTCCCTTTCGACCAGGTCGACGGCAAGCTGCGAATCGAAATCGAAGGGATCCGTCTCCGTCCAACCGGCGACCTGCACGTCCGGCCTGCGTCCTTCCACAACCTGGAAATAGCGAAATATGAAGTATTCGTCCGAATCTGTGTACCATTGTGCCAGGACGACAGACCCGGGCGGAAGAGCGTCCAGCGTCCGGCTGCCAAATCGATACGCGGCATCGTCGCCGCGCTTATTTGGATCGATGTAGAAATCCAACCCGTCGCGCACGCCGGTCCCTATCGCCGGGATGCCGAAGGCCCGTTCACTGAGACCAATCCTCGGCAGGTTCGCAGCGAGGATCATATAAAAAAACGGCGCAAGGATGATAAAGAGGAAAACCAGGCCGGCAGATAATTTGCCTGCCCAGGGCGATAACCGCTCTTTGAACGCAATCCAGCCGAACGGGATAGCCAGCGCGAACATCACGTACGACGTGAGATGAAAGGCAAACTGGTCGGGGACGCGGTACAAAACGCCGAAAAGCATATAGGTGAAATACAAAAGTGGGATTAATCGCACGGTATTCGACCTCGCACGCCAGGTAGTGATTAAACCTGCCGCACCGAGTGCAAACCCGAGCGGTGAGAACTGGATAACGAGCATGCCGAGGTAACGCACGAAGCTTTCCAGGACGGATAATGAAGGCAGGTTGTCGAAAAATGCAGTCCCGGTAATGCCTCCATACAATTCTGAAACCGAAAAAAAGCCCAGCATACGCAGCCCCTGGACCAGGATAAGAGCGAAACCAAGCAAGAAAGAGAACCCGACAACGAGGACCGAACGTAGTTCAAAGACCTTTTTCTGACGCAGTTCCCGATAATTCGAAGCGGTGAATACCAGGATTGGGAAAACGACAAGCCCAGCCAGGAAATGGTTTGACAGGGCAAGCCCGATGTGAAATGCACCGGCAGCAATCGCGGGCCGTTTTCCGATTTCAAGGAATTTTATAAAAAACCAGAGGGCTGACAGTAAAAGGTAGGCGTGAAGTGTGTAGACTTCCGGCGTGGCGGCGTGCCACCAGTAGGTGTGCGAGACAGCCAGCATCAATGCTGCTGCCGCAGGCCCCAACGACTCACCGGTCAATTGGTTACCGATCCGGAAAACGAGTGCAATCGCTCCCGCGCCGAAAATCGCTGATACCAGATTCACCCACCAAAGAGGATTGCTGTCTGGAAACAACGCCGTCCCGATATTGACGAGCGTATTACCGATGACCACATAAAGTGGATGGTCCCAGGCAGCAATACCCAGTTTCGAGAAAGGATACGGATCGGGTGAAATCTGCCTATCGACGAGTTCGGCAATGATGAACGACTCACCAGTGATGACCTCGCGTTGCAGACGTACGCCGTCGCCCCAGGACAGAGAAGGTGAAAGCGTGAATAAGTAAAATGCGAAAACCGGTAGAAAAATATAGAAGCGAGACTTTCGAAAAAAGTCTCGCTTCTTTTGAATTTCAGAACGAGATCGATCCATCATCTAATCATAACGCAGTTGTGGTTGAAAGTCCGTCCGTAAAAAAGGAAATATTCTTCCGAAACCAACAGCGATTCCGCTCTGTATAGCAGTTCAATTCAAAACATGCACCTGCGGACGCAGTGGTATCTTGTCGATGATGTTTCGTAGGTCCTGACCGGTGATCTGGTCATCGGGTTTGTCGATGAGTGTGCGGCACATCGCTTCGATGACGTTTGTGCCGAAGGACCGGCCTTCCAGGCGCGGGGTGTTCGTAACGAGAATGTGAAGATTGCGTTTGTGCAGTTCTTCCACGTTTTTTTCCGTTGTCGTGTTCGTAATGATGATCTTGCCGGTCAGGTCTTTCGGCAGGTACGACCACACCTGGATAAAATCGCCGGCGATGACGTCCGCTTCTTCATAAAAACGGGCATATTTTGTGCCAGGTTGCTTGTCCTGCTTCTCTCCGAGCGGGTAGAGCCACTTGTACGGGAGTTGGGTCACCACCGGCACCAGCAGCCTGGCGACGATGTGTACCGTGCTCAGGGAGCGTATCGGGATCGGGAGATCGAGGGCGAACATGAAATCGCCGAACGTCACATCACAGCCGGCGTCCACGAGCGCTTTGGCAAGCCCGTACCGGTCGACGGCGGTCGTTTTCAGCGCTTTTTTGCCTTTCAAATCGATACCGTGCGCCTTGAGGGAATTGATGGACAGCGGTTCGAGCATATGCTTGATCCCGTTTCCGTCCCCGACTTTGGACTTTTTAATCGCTGCGCGGACCTTTTTAGCTTCCCGGAAATAATATTTGCGGTTGTTGACCCAGAGGTAAAACTCTGTCCCACCGACGCCGAAGGCGTCTACGGTGCCGTCTTTTTCTTTGAACATCTCGATATAGCGCTTGAAATCGCCGTTGACACCCTGGCGGCTTAGCCAGAAATGTTCGCCCATGAATTCGGATTCGGTTGTGTGGTCCCGGCTGGTTGAGCCCAGGCTGATGGAGAGCACTTTTTTCATTATTTTCTCCCTGATGAGCAGGCGTATCCCTGCGCTTTCGCGAATTATACGCCTCTATCGTGCTGACCGCAACGACAAAGAGTGATGAGGTGAACTTGAAGGAATTTAAATAAATACTTGGACAATCCATATTTGCGAGTATGCTGATCGCCTTCATGCCAAAACGATGATTGATTTAATAGCTCAATTATCAGCAGCCCGCCTTCCTGCTGAGCACTTGCCGCTGTGCGGACACTTCTGATTTGTGCTGATTAGATCGCGTGAAGCAGTTGTGAAAATGCGAGCAGCCTTAAAATATATTTCCCATTCATTGCACCCGTGCATGGATCGCACCAGCATAGCCATAAACATCAGGTACAATAATACCAAGGGTTATAGGTCTACGACATCTGTGAATCGCAGCTGTGTCATAAGTTTTTTTGTTTTCTTCTTTCGATCACCTGTCCGGTCAACCCTGTCGCACCCGTTCTCAGTGACAATGTCAGGAGATGCGTTGAGATGACGTTCCAAATCACCCTGGTACTCGCCATCTTAGGCATTGCCGTTGTGCTTTTCGTGACGGAAAAGATCCGCGTCGATGTTGTCGCACTGATGGTCCTGATCAGCCTCGCGATGACCGGCCTGGTCACGCCTTCCGAAGCTTTATCCGGGTTCAGCAATCTCGCCGTCATCACTGTCTGGGCGGTCTTTATCCTGAGTGGGGGGTTATTTCGAACGGGTATCGCGGATATTATCGGCCGCCAGGTGCTGCGCCTGACGGGCAAGAACGAGGTCAGGCTGCTCGTCGTGATTATGCTGACGACGAGTCTTCTTTCCAGCTTCATGAACGATATCGGCGTGGCAGCCCTCCTGCTGCCGGTTGTGATCAACATTGCCCGTAAAACCGGTATTCCACCGTCCAAATTATTGATGCCCCTGGCGTTTGCAGCCCTTTTAGGCGGACTCAACACGCTTATCGGCACGCCGCCGAACATCCTGGTCAGCGAAGCGCTGCGCGAGGCGGGCCTGCCGCCGTTTGAGTTCTTCGACTACACGCCCGTCGGCGTGACACTGACCATTTCAGGCATCGCTTTCATGGCGCTCGTCGGCAGACACCTGCTCCCCAGCAGGGATGTTGCGAAATCCGTCCGCGAACAGAACGGCAGCGAACTTGTAAACGTGTTCGATTTGCAAGAGCGCCTGTTCCTTTTATCGCTCCCGCCGGACCGAATGCCGCCGGAACCAATAACACTGGCTGAAAGCCGGATCGGATCGATCCTCGATATCAATGTGCTCGGCATCGTGCGGACAGGCGAGACTCTACTGGCGCCACATCCGAAAACGCCGCTGAAACCTGGCGATAAATTTATCGTTGCAGGCCGCACAGACCGTATCAACGAATTTGGAAACCGGCAGGAATTGCTGGTCGAAGAAAGCAACCTGGCTATCCAGACCCTCGCATCGGCTGGATTGGAGGTCGCAGAGCTGGCGTTTCCGCCGAATTCACCGCTTCTCGGTCAGAATTTGAAGCAGATCGATTTCAGGCGCAGGTTCGGTGTCCTCGTCCTCGCGATCTGGCGCGACGGGATTCCTGTAAGATCAAACGTGGACAATTTACCTCTCGAAACAGGGGATATTTTACTGGTCCAGGGGCTGCGCGATCATGTGGAAAATCTCCGCAAGGACCCGGAGTTTCTCGTATCTAACATCGCCCGGACCGACGCGTACAAGCTGGACGAACGGCTGATGACGGTCCGTGTGCCGCCCGAATCCAGCCTGGCGGGTAAGTCGCTGGCGCAGAGCCGCTTATCGGAGGTCTTCGACCTGACCGTTCTCGGGATCCTGCGAGATGGAGAGACGTTCCTGATGCCTTCAGCCGAGGAGACGCTCCGCGCGGACGACTACCTTCTGGTGAAAGGCAGGCCGGAAAACCTCGTTTCCAACCGCTGGCTGGAGGCGTTGAAGGTTGATCCGCTCAGGACGCCCAGTCTCAGCGCGCTGGAATCGGATGATGTCGGGCTGGTTGAGGCGCTTTTATCGCCGTATTCCCAGCTGGCCGGAAAAACGCTGAACGAACTGCATTTCCGCGAGAAATACGGCCTGAACGTGCTGGCTTTATGGCGGGAGGGACGCATCTGGCGCGGCAACCTGCGAAACGTGGGCCTGCGCATCGGCGATTCACTTCTCCTGCACGGCCCCCGGCAAATGACCCGGGTGCTCGGGCGGGAACGCGACTTTATCGTTCTGGCTGAGGAAGCCCAGGAACCGCCGCGGATCGAGAAAGCGCCCGTGGCTGTCATCATCATGGTTGCCATGCTGACGACCGTGATCCTGGAGGTAATCCCGCTTGCCCTCGCTGCGTTGATCGGTGTGACACTGATGATCCTGACCGGATGCCTGACGATGGACGAGGCATACGGTTACATTGAGTGGAAGGCCGTGTTCCTGATTGCAGGCATGCTGCCGCTCGGGATTGCAATGGAGCGCAGCGGTGCAGCGCTATTCCTGGCCGAAGCGATGGTGGAATTGATCGGCGGGTTAGGCCCGCTGGCGGTCCTTGCTGGGCTGTATATCCTCGCCGCGCTGGCATCCCAGGTGATGCCCAACCCTGCGGTCGCGGTATTGCTGGCGCCGATCGCATTGAATACAGCAGCCAATATCGGCGTTTCGCCTTATCCGTTGATGATGGCGATTGCCCTTTCCGCTTCAGCGGCTTTTTTGAGCCCGGTAGGCCATTCAGCAAATGTGCTGATCATGGGCCCTGGCGGTTACCGGTTTTCGGACTATCTGCGGGTTGGAGCGCCGCTCACACTCGTGACCCTGCTGGTCACGCTCCTGTTCTTGCCTATTTTCTGGCCATTCTGAGGGAATCTATGACACCTGAAATCGTATTAGTCCTGGCAATTTTAGCGGTCTCCATTTTGCTCTTCGTCAGCGAGCGCCTGCGCGTCGACCTGGTTGCGATGCTGGTCCTGATAACTTTGAGCCTGACGGGATTGGTGACGCCTGAAGAAGCGTTCTCCGGCTTTTCAAGCCCTGCGGTGATTACTGTGTGGGCCGTCTACATCGTCAGCGGGGCGCTTTTCAAAAGCGGCGTGGCAGATATCCTGGCGAGGTTCATGCTCCGGATCGCCGGCAACGACTATATCCGCATCCTGATTGTGATAATGGTCACGGTCGGAGTTATGTCGTCGTTCATGAACAATATTGGTGCGGTCGCTATCTTGCTGCCGGCCGTGGTCAGCGTCGCGCGGCGGATCAAGGTCTCGCCATCCAAGCTGCTCATCCCAATGGCTTTCACATCGCTTCTGGGCGGAAAGATGACGCTGATCGGCACGCCGCCGAACATCCTTGCGACGAGCATCATGGAGACGTACGGTGGTCTCGAACCGTTCAGTTTCTTCGATTTCACACCGATGGGCGTGATCGTGCTGACGACGGGCATCCTCTATTTCATCTTCATCGGCCGGCACCTGCTTCCGGACCGAACGCCTGGCGGCGATCTTTCGCAGGTCTACCAGATCCGGGAGTATTTGAGCGAAGTCCGGGTGATGGACGATTCTTCGCTGCACGGCAAGAAGCTTTCTGAGACTCAGCTGGGCGAAGAATACGATATGACCGTGCTGCAAATCCGCCGCGTGGACCAACCGCCGTTGAATCCTCTGCCCGACCAGCGCCTGCGTTCCGGCGATGTGCTGCTCGTGGAGAGTTCGACAGACAACCTGATCCGGGCCAACGAAGCCCTCGGCCTTGAAGCCTTTGCCGATTGGAAGTTCGAGGATTTCGAGGAAAGGACGCGCCCCGAGTCTGTGCTGGTGGAAATGATGCTTTCGCCCGATTCGAGTATCAGCGGGCAGACGCTCAAACAGATCGATTTCCGGGCGCGTTACGGCCTGAACGTGCTGGCAATCCAGCGGCGCGGCCGGGCGATCGTCAAGCAAATTGCAGATATCCCGCTCGAGTTCGGCGATGCCCTGTTGATCCGGGGCGCGCGAGAACGGATCGACCATTTAAGGCGCGATCCCGACTTTCTCGTCCTGGAAGCGCCTCCGCTGGAAACGCGGCGGCTGGATAAAGCGCCCCTGGCAGTCTTGATCCTCCTGGGCGTCCTGATCGTGGTCAGCACTCGCCTGCTGCACGTATCTACAGCCATGTTGATCGGTGCGATGCTGATGGTGTTGTTGCGGGTGTTGAAAATGGACGAGGCGTACCAGGCAATTGAATGGAAATCTGTCTTCTTGATCGCCGGGATGCTGCCGATGGGCATCGCCATGCAGACCAGTGGGACGGCGCTTTTCCTCGCCGAACAGATCATCGTCCTGGTTGGTGATTGGGGTCCGATGGCGGTGGTGATGGGTATTTTCTTGATGACCGCGCTGACGACGGAGGTGATGTCCAACGCGGCAGCGACCGTACTCGTCACTCCCATCGCGATCGACGCAGCACGCAGTCTCGGCGTCAACCCGCAGACGTTCGTTATGGCCGTCGTGATCGCGGCTGCAACATCCTTCTTGATGCCGATCGGTCACCAGGCCAATATCCTGGTTTTTGGTCCGGGCGGATATCGGTTTTTTGATTACACTAAGGTCGGCGTGTGGTTGAACGTGCTGATTTTCATCATCGTTGCGATCACGCTGCCGTTCATCTGGCCGTTGTAGGTGCGACGTGCGACTTGCGTCGCACTTATATCTACTGGAGCTAATATATGACTTCGCGTAAAATCAAATTCGTCATCGAACCGCAGTACGTTATGGAAGGCGCGGGGGTTCGGCTGCGCCGTTCATTTGCGCCGGTGATCGAAAATCACTTCGATCCGTTCCTCTTATTCGACCATTTTTCCTTTAAAGAGCCACGCCAGGGACCGATCATTGGGTTCCCGATGCACCCGCACCGGGGCATTGAAACCGTTACATACATGCTCGAAGGGTTTACCCGCCACCGGGACAGCCTGGGCAACGTCGACACGATCGGCCCCGGCGATATACAGTGGATGACGAGTGGGCGCGGGATCATGCATGAGGAGATGCAGCGGCAGGGACCTAACGGCGAGGTCGACGGGTTCCAGCTCTGGGTCAACCTCCCGGCCGAGAAAAAATGGGTCGAACCGCGCTACCAGGGTGTTGTTGCGGATCAAATCCCGACTGTTGAAATGGATGGTGTGCGAGCACGCGTTGTCGCGGGGGAGTTTAACGGCATCAAGGGCCCTGTGACGGAGATCGCCGCCTCTCCGCTGTATCTCGACGTCACGATCGAACCTGGCCGGAGCGTCACCTTTCCGCTGCCGGAAGACCACACACTCGTCCTGTATCTGTTTGAAGGGGAAGGCGTCTTCGAAGTTGATGAAGCTGATAAATGGGTGCTCATTCCGGCGACCCACATGCTTGGCTTCAAAGACGGCGAGAACTTTGTCGTCCAGACCACCGGCAACGCCCACGCCCGGTTCTTGCTCATGGCCGGCGCACCGTTTAATGAGCCGATTTTCCCATATGGCCCGTTTGTGATGAATACGAGGGAGGAGATCATCCAGGCGTTTGAAGAGCTCAAGAACGGGACGTTTGTAAAAAGTTAACGTTGCGGGGTGCGACCTGCGACGTCGCACGTCACATACCCCTCCTCTCCCCGCGGTATAATCTCCATATCTTTGCTGCAGACCGAATAACAGCCTGAATTGCCTTTGGAGGAACTATGTCCGAACGTAAAATCCGTGTGCTCGTCGCCAAACCTGGCCTGGACGGCCACGACCGCGGCGCAAAAGTCGTTGCCCGCGCACTCCGTGATGCCGGGATGGAAGTGATCTACACCGGCCTGCGGCAGACGCCTGAAATGATCGCAGACGCCGCGCTGCAGGAAGACGTCGACGTGGTCGGGCTCTCGATCCTTTCCGGCGCGCACATGGCGCTGGTGCCGCGCGTCCTGGAACTCCTGGCTGAGAACGGCCAGCAGGACGTCAAAGTGTTCCTTGGCGGTATCGTGCCGGATGAAGACATCCCAAAATTGAAAGAAATGGGCGTAACGGGCGTTTACGGTCCCGGCGCCAACACCGACGCCATCGTCCAGGACATCCGGCTGGCGATTCTTGGACAGGCTGCCTGACCATTGATGGATATCCGCCCGATCCTTGAAGGAAACCGGTTAGCGCTTTCTCGTGTGCTGACCCAGATTGAAAACGACTCCCCCGCAGGCCGAGAAGCCCTGCGCTTGCTCTTCCCGCATACCGGCAGGGCCCACCTCGTTGGTGTGACCGGTGCACCGGGTACAGGGAAATCTTCCCTTGTCAACCAGCTTGCCCTTCACTACCGCCGGCAGGATTCGCCAAAACGAATTGCCATCGTAGCCGTGGACCCCTCCAGCCCGTTTACCGGCGGCGCCGTACTCGGCGACCGCATCCGCATGACTGAATTGAGCGGCGACAGGGGTGTTTTTATCCGCTCTATGGCCAGCCGCGGTTCGCTTGGCGGGCTTGCCAAGACCACTGCGGGTGTTGTGCAGGCATTCGATGCGGCCGGGTACGACCTGATACTGATCGAAACGGTGGGAGCCGGGCAGGCGGAAGTCGACATCGCGCGCCTCGCGCATACCACGCTGGTGATCGAAGCGCCCGGCCTGGGCGATGATATCCAGGCCATCAAAGCCGGCATCCTCGAAATTGCCGATATCCTGGTCGTCAACAAAGCTGACCGGCCTGGTGTGGAAAGTACCGAACGGGCGTTGAAAGGTATGCTGCAGCTCGCGCACCCCGTTCAGCGAGTGTTTCGTCATCATGGGCGCGAGATGCAGGCCCCTGCGCCCGCGCCTGATGTGCCAATGTGGTTACCACCGATCCTCCTCACCGTTGCATCCAGCGGGAAAGGCGTGGAAGAACTGGTTCTGGCGATTGCCGGCCACCGAATCCACCTCGAAGAGACCGGCGATCTTGAAAGGCGGGAGCGCGCGCGCTTACAGAATGAGCTGGAACTACTCATCCGCGAAACGCTCGTCGAGCGCTGGCGCGCTTCGGATGGAGATGGGCGTTACGAAAGCATTCTGGACAGGCTGATGGCGCGCGAAATTTCACCCGATGAAGCGACCAGCATCCTGATCGGAGGTGCAGTGTGATATACGGCCCGCGCGTGCGGATGCGCCGGCCGGAACGCAGCGACCTGCCGACGTTTGTCACCTGGCTGAACGACCCGGAGGTGCGCCAGGGAGTCTCCATATTCCTCCCTATGGGGATAGAAGAGGAATCGAAATGGTTCGAGACCATGCTTGCGAGGCCGCAAGAAGAGCGTGCATTCGCTGTAGACATCCCGGATGAGGAAGACTGGCAGATGATCGGCAGTACGGCGCTCTTTGATTTCAACTGGCGCAACCGCAGCGCTGAATTCGGCATTATGATCGGAGAGAAGACTGTGTGGAACCGGGGCTACGGGACAGAAATCACGCGCCTGATGCTCGCCCACGCATTTAACACGCTGAACCTGCACAGGGTGATGCTGAGGGTCTTTGCCAATAATCCCAGGGCGATGCGCGCGTATGAAAAAGCCGGCTATAAGCTGGAAGGAACACTCCGTCAGACGGAATTCATGGATGGGGTTTACGTAGATACCCATTTAATGAGTGTGCTGCAGCCGGAATGGGCAGCTGCGAACAATAAGGACGATGCCTGAACTGCCTGAAGTTGAAACCATCGCCCGCAACCTGCGTGGTGAAAATGCGCATCGCAGACACGTACTGCGTGAGCAGGCTGCAGGTGCAGAAACGATCATCGGGCGCACGGTATTATCCGCAGAAGTTTATTGGGATCGCACGATTGCTGTGCCGGAGAAGGGTTTTACAGAAAGAATCGCCGGCCGGCGGGTCGAGTCCGTCGGCAGGCGCGCGAAGTACCTGCTGATCGAACTGGACCGAGATACGCTGGTCATCCACCTGCGCATGAGCGGTGACATTCACCTGCGGCCGGCGGGGGACCCC
>JBFGQG010000085.1:0-10658 GCA_041564295.1 Anaerolineales bacterium
GGCTGAAAGAAAGCTACAAGCCCGGTTACCAACCAGGTCACAAACGGCCCAACGTAGGGGACGAAACGTGCGATTCCTGCAAGGAGCGCCAGCGCCAGAGCGTTGCGAACGCCGAGGATCGATAGCAGTAGAAAAGCGACGATCATTGTGACGAGGAACAAAGTCAACTGGCCGCGCATGAACGCGTTCCAGATCCGCGCCAATGACCGGCCCAAACGCGAAAGGTCTTCGTTGTAGCCGGGAAGGTTGATATTGGCGACCATCCCCGAAACCATGTCAGGGACCTGCCCGGCGTCCAGCAAGGTGAAGTACGAGATCAGCAGGATGAAAAACAACCAGCCGAAGGTCGAAAGGGTGCCGGTCGCGATCGAACGGATCAAACCGCCAGCCTGGCCCAGCACCGGCTGCACAATATCGAGAACCTGGTTCAATGCTCTTTCGAGATCGAATTGCCCGAGGAAATCTTGCATGTTCAATTCGAAAATCCCGATGATGAAGACGCGCGTTGACAGGTCTTCTACAATTGTGGGCAAATCTGTCACAAAGCGCTCGACAAATCGGATCAGGTTCTGGATCTGTTGGATAGCGGCGACGCCGGTTGCCGTGATCAGGGAGATGACCAGCACGACGAAGAGGAGGTAAATTAAATTGACAGACGTGCGCCAGGGGAGCCGCGTTTTATTGCTGATGAAACTGACGGCCGGATGTAGCAGGTAGGTCAGGATCATCGCGAGCAGCAGCGGGCCAACCACATGCTGAAACCGCACGAGAAGTGCGGCTGCGATTGCGACGATCGTCAGGCCAACGACAAGCTTGATTGTTGGCCCCCAGGGAGGCGAAGTCGTTTCCATGTATTTAATATACAGGAATGTTCCAGTCTTTGTATCGCGCGTGTTTACCACGCACGATTTCGTCGAACAGAGTCCGCAGACCGGAGGCGACCGGCCCCATTTCTCCACCGCCGACCTTGCGGTAGTCAACCATTGTGATCGCTGTGATCTGCGCTGCGGTCCCTGTGAAGAAAATTTCGTCGCTCAGGAAGACTTCGGTCCTGTCGATCGGCCGCTCCACTACCTCCAGGCCCATTTCATTTTGAGCGATCGTGATCACCGAAGCCCGCGTGATCCCTTCCAAAATATTTTCCGTCACCGGGGGTGTGATCAACTGGCCGTTCCGCACGATGAAGACGTTCATGGCGCTGCCTTCCGAGACATGCCCGTTCTGGTTCAAGACCAGGGCTTCGTCAAAACCAGCGCGGACGGCATCAGTCTTGATCAGGGCCGAGTTTGCATATGCACCGCTGATTTTCCCGCGAGCCGGAATCGCGTTGTCTTCAAGCCTGCGCCAGGAAGAAAACGTGACATGTGCGTTGGTGTCATTCGAAACGTATTTATCGAACGGGACGGCAAAAATGGTCAGTTCATCTTTGAGGCCGTGCAGTTTTACGCCAATCGCTTCATTGCCTTTGTACGCCAGAGGCCGTATATAAACGTCGCGTTTGAGACCTTCTTTGCGAACGAGTTCGATGGTCAGTTCGATAAGTTCGTCGATTTCAAGGCCGAGTTCCATGACCATAATTCTTGCGGAGGCAAGAAACCTGCGGTAGTGGTCGTGCGGCCGAAACAGGTATAGCTGTTGCTCGGGTTCGTTCCAGTAACCCCGGATTCCCCCAAATACGGCTGTCCCATAATTCAAGGCATGGGTCATCACTCCTACCTTGGCATTCTCATAAGGAACGATACTCCCATTGAAATAGGCACATTTCGGTAATGCCACTGTATTCCTCCTAATTTATCAAAACAACTTTTGTGAAACAAAAGCATTATATCTTATTGGACGGTTGGACACATCCTCCGGGAGGCACACTCAGCCAAAAAATCGTTTTGAACACTCCAATAATATCGTTCGGGGTATACTTTTCGAAAGCGTTTTCTAAGGAGGATGCGTTTATGAAACGCGCAGTGAGTATTAGCCTGGGGTCATCCAAGCGCAACAAAGCTGTCGAAGTAAAACTGCTTGGTGAAATGGTATCGATAGAAAGGATTGGGACAGACGGCGACATGGAAAAAGCCGCCCAGTTGTATAAAGAACTGGATGGGAAGGTCGATGCTTTCGGCGTCGGCGGCGCAGACCTGGGCCTGATGGTCGATACGAAATGGTATCCGCTCTATTCGGTCAATAAAATGGTCCGTTTTATCGAGAAAACCCCGGTCGTCTGCGGCGCCGGGTTGAAAATAAAGCTGGAAAACCGGGTCCCACAGTTTCTCGATGAACATATCGGCGACTACATCGAGCAGAACGGCGGAAAAAAGGCCCTGGTCACCGCAGGCGCAGACCGCTGGGGCATGACACAGGCGCTTGTCGATTACGGCTACGAAACCGTCTTCGGCGACCTCATGTTCGGTCTCGGCATCCCGATCCCGGTCCGAACGATCCGGGGGCTCAAAACGCTGGCAGCGCTGGCGATGCCGATCGCAGGCCGGCTGCCTTTTGAATGGGTTTACCCTACTGGAGAGAAGCAGGAAATCCGCGTGCCGAAGTTTAAGAAATACTATGATTGGGCGACAGTCATCAGCGGCGACCGGCACTATATCTACCGGCATATGCCGGACCGGTTGGACAGCAAGATCGTTGTGACGAATACGACGACCGAAGAAGACATCGAATCCTTCCGGAGAGCCGGTGTGAAGTACCTCGTCACAGCCACACCCGTGATCGAAGGCCGCTCTTTCGGGACGAACATGATGGAAGCTGCCCTGATTGCTGTTTCCGGCCTCAAACGCAAGCTGAATTACGAAGAAATCGACGCAATATTGGACAGGCTGGGCTTCGAACCCATGCTCATGGAGTTGAATTAAGTGGACGCAATCGTAACTGCCGGCGGCATACCGGAACCAGATGACCCGTTGTATGCAAACACACAGGGGGCCCCGAAAGCTATGCTCGAGATCGCCGGGAAACCGATGATCCAATGGGTGCTCGATGCACTGAGCGATTCCAAACACGTCAACCAGGTAGTAGTGGTCGGATTGGAGAAGGAGAGCGGTGTGACCTGCACAAAACCGCTCGATTTTATCCCCAACCAGGGAAGCATGTTGTCCAATATCATGGCCGGGGGTCATCGTATTCTGACTTTAAACCCTGGAGCAAAGATGTTGCTGTCGGTATCTTCGGATATCCCGACCATCACCGGCGCGATCGTCGATTGGATGGCAGAAGAAGTGATGGACGGCGAATACGATGTTTATTACAACTATATCCTGCGCGACGCAATGGAAAGCCGGTTCCCCGGTTCGAAACGCACGTTTACCAAGTTCAAAGGCGCGGAGGTCTGCGGTGGCGATCTCAACGCCTTCCAGACCCATTTGCTCACTGCCGACGGCGCCGTCTGGCAGGAGTTGATCAACGCGCGCAAAAACATCCTCAAGCAGGCCGGCATTATCGGACTTGACCTGCTGGTCAAGCTGTTCCTCCGCCAATTAACGATCGATGAGGCGGCTGTTAAGGCGTCCAAACGGTTGGAATTGAAAGCGATTGCCGTAAACTGTCCATACCCAGAGATTGGGATGGATGTTGACAAACCGTACCAGTTCGAACTGCTGCAGAATGATTTGATCCAGCGCGAGGCGATTTGATGCGCCGTTTTTTAATTTGGGATGCGGAGGCCTCTGCGCGGCTGAGGGTGGCGGAAAAGCCGGGGGTCCTGCGGTCTGCGGCAGCATTTTTTGCTCACTCGGGCGATTCATGGTTCTGGTTTTTAGCTCTTGCCGTGGTCTGGTTTGTGGGTTCGCAGGATTGGAAGGCGCGCGCGGTCGTGCTTGGCCTGGGCATTCTTACCACGGCAGTGATTGTCCTGTCCCTCAAATTCACGTTTAAAAGAAACCGTCCGGAAGGCACCTGGGGGGATATTTACCGGAAGGCCGATCCGCATTCTTTCCCGTCGGGCCACGCGGCAAGGGCGTTCTTACTCCCTGTTCTGGCGGCCGGCACAGGTCCTGCCTGGCTTTTTGCCGCCCTGCTGGTCTGGGCGCCGTTCGTCGCACTGGCACGCGTGGCGATGGGCGTCCATTACGTTTCAGACATTGCCGCCGGAATCTTCGTCGGCGTGATTATGGGCGTCGCAACGCTGCAGGTTGCCGGATTTTTGGGGTTGATGCCATAGGGACGACCCGGCGGGTCGCCCGTGCATGGGGAATCCCACTGGATCGCCCTTAAATTATTCGGTGATTGGATGGTTTCACATCATGGGATCGCGAAACTGAACCGCATATATCCGTCCCCCAGGAGCACGTCCGTCGACACTCCCACGATCTGGTAAAACGTATTTCCGGGTTTCAGCGGAAAATGAGCGCCGGCACCACGGCCTGCTCTGAAAATTTGCATCGGTGAATCGACGTTCGGCCGCGCCCAGCTTACCTCGTACATCTGTCCGTCTCGAAATGCAAATCCCAGCCCCGCGCCATGAAGGTTGATCTTGATAACTTCTGTATCGCTCGATTTCACGAATTCTTCGTGCGGCACCAGCAACACGACGACATTGGCAGCCGCTACAGGTGCGCCTGTGTATTCGTCAAAGAGCGCCGCATATTTCTCCCCTTTGCCGTTATCATCTGCAATCTCCTGGAATCGCTCGTACAGGCCGGTTTGTACGTTGTACTGCCAGAAGTTATAGTCCAGGCGTGAATAACGCACAAACACCTGCTCGAAAACCTGCCCGCCCCAGGGCACGAGTGTTTGAAACCGGATGCCGCTCAGGTCGTAGCGGTCGTTATCCGAGCCGATGTAACGGGCATAGTCGCCGAGTTGGGCAGTATTGGTGTATAGATTGTTGTAGTCATCGCTCCCTTCTTCACGGCAGAGCGGCGGGCAGTTGTCCGGGCGCGGGAGTACCAGGCGAGTGACGAGGTCCGACTCAAGCCACGTATCGAGCACGCGCCTGTCTGCGCTGGCGAAGGCAAAGATGGCGTTATACATGCGGACGATGTGTTCATCGAAAAAACGCCCGGAACGGACCGGCCCAACTTTATCCACGTTATTTCCATAAAAAATCGCAATGAAACGGGTCATCCCGCTTTCGATGTAGTACTCAAAGACCTGGTCTGCGAGCGTCAGGCCGGACTGCGGCCGGACGCGCCGGGGAAAGTTGGTGATCTTTATCGCCAGCGGCCGGCGGTCCAGCAAGCCCGGGTCGGTAACGGTAAGCCCAGTCAGCGGGTTAACGTTGCCGGGAAAACTGAACGGGCCCACGCTGACCGGCATCTCGTAATCCAATGCAGCCAGGGTCGGTGTGTGGGAAGGAGTTGGCGAGGGCGTGCGGGTCGCTGTGGGGACAGCGGTTTCAGGCGTGCGGACGTCCTGGGTCGGCTGTACCTGTGGGGTTGCGGTCCACTGGTCGGTGGTGGCCTGCAGGACAGCCTGGACCGTCGCGTCGATGTCCGACGTTGGCAGCGGCTCGATGACGACAGGGCCGGCAACGGCGATAGAACAGGCAGGAAGAAATATTGCCAGGCACAGGAGGGCACTGAGCAAACGAGATTTTATTATGCGCATTGGCGCAAGTCTACCATGGGGGGCCAGGTTCCGGATTATGCGAGGGTACTATCCCCTGAAATCCCTAATTTATTATCACAGTCCTGCTATAATTTTTCTATGTTACCCCGAACCGATATCTGGAACCGAAAGCCGGTATCCGGCGCCGTGCTGGGTGCTGCTGTAGTTGTCATTTTCGGCTGGCTCATGTACGCACCGGACGGTCTTCTTGGCAAAGCCGATGCGATCGGCTACGCGGTCTGCCACCGGATCGACCTGCGCTCCTTCCATCTCGGAAGCCGGCCTGTTTCACTCTGCGCGCGCTGCACGGGCATGTACCTCGGGGCAGTGCTGGGCCTATTCTTCTTATCGGTCCGCGCGCCGCGCAGGGGCGGCAGCCAGCCATTACAGGTCAATATCGTTCTCGGTCTGCTCGCACTGGCATTCGCGCTGGATGGTCTGAACTCGTTTACGAATCTGATCCCCGGTTTCCCGTCACTCTATCAGACCAGCAACGCAATCCGCATTTTTACCGGAACGGGTTTCGGCATCGTGATGGCCGTGTTCGTTTACCCGGCCTTCAACCAGACGGTGTGGGAGCAGTGGGATCGCCGGCCTGCAGTCGGAAGCCTGCGCCAACTGGCGCCGCTGCTCCTGATCGGCATCCTTACGGCAGCAGTCGTGCTCAGCGAAAATGCCATGATCCTGTACCCGGCGTCGTTCATCAGTGCAGGCGGGGTGGTGGTGCTGCTGACGATGGTCTACACCATGTTGGTCTCCCTCGTTTTTAAGCGAGAGAACTTCGCTTCGTCGCCGCGCGAGCTGTTTACTCCCATGCTGCTCGGTCTGACGATCGCCATGCTGCAAATTACAGGCGCAGATGTGCTGCGGTTTCTCCTGACCGGCACATGGGAAGGGTTTCACTTCGGATAAGCGGAATCCAACAAATGGAATTAATTTCCGTATATAGTTTTAGATTCCTCCCTGGCGTAAACAGCTCACAAGGTCGTGCGTCAGGAAGGTCATGAAGGAAAATCTATGGACGTATTGCTTGGAATCTTTTCGGCGTTTGGCCTTTCAGCCAGCGCTGGCCTCAATGCATATATCCCCCTGCTGGTGATCTCACTGGTCGGCCGCTTCACCGACTGGATCACGCTGAGTGAACCCTGGAACACCCTTGAAAGCTGGTGGGTGATCGGCGCCCTTGCCGTGTTGTCCGCGATTGAATTTTTCGCTGATAAAATCCCGGCAGTCAACCATGCTAATGACCTGATCCAGACGATTGTTCGACCTGCGGCCGGTGCGATCGCGTTTGCAGCGAATGCCGAGATCATCACGGAAGCGAACCTCGTCTTCTCCCTGATTCTTGGGCTCGTCATCGCCGGAGGTGTGCATGCAACAAAATCGATCGTTGTCCGGCCTGCGGTCACGGCAACGACAGGCGGGGCAGGCAACGTACCCGTCAGTATCCTGGAGGATGTGATATCGACCTTACTCTCAATCCTATCTGTTGTCATACCAATCCTTGTCGCTGCCTTTATCATCCTATTCACTGCCTGGATCGTCTGGCTCCTGTGGCGCAGGGCGAACCAGGCCTCTCAAACGAAAAGCGTTTGAGGAGGTAAACCATGTCTGACCCGTATTACGAATCTCGTCCCCAAAACAGTACAACCGCAATCATCAGCCTGGTCGCCGGTATACTAGGCCTGACGTTCCTGCCCGGTATCGCCTCCATCGTTGCCGTTATTGCGGGCTCGATGGCAGAGAAAGAGATCCGCGAGAGCGGTGGGCGCCTGGAAGGCGAGAACCTGGCTCGGATCGGCAAGATCCTGGGTTGGATCGGTGTCGCGCTGATGGGGCTTGGCCTCTGCTGCGCCCTGATTTTCTTCGTCCTCGTGCCTCTCTTTGCCGTGGCTGGATCGACGACCAGCGGTCTGCTGCCGCTTTTTGCGGGCCTGGCCGTGTAGTCTGGTGTAAAATGATTTAAGTCTGGCAGGCCGGCGCCTGCCCCTAGCTCATGGCTTTGGAGGAGTGATTTATGTCGCAAGATCCCAATGAAACTCGTATCAGCGGAAACTTCGAGGACGACCCGATCATCGAATCCGGAGGCGAGAAAAGCAACAACCGCACCATCATTATCGCTGTCGCAGCAGTTGCATTGTTATGCTGCTGCTGCGCAAGTATCGCCGCCGGCTGGTTCGTCTGGAATAATTATTAGCCGTTGAGCGATGATCATAATGAAAAGGTCAGGCCCTGCCTGGCCTTTTTTATTATTTGGTCCAGGTGCGAGACTCAATCTGGAGATTCCGGTCGAATGCCCATATTTTATGGGGGGACGGGGATTGACTCACAGCCAAGGCGAGTATACAATCATACAAACATACAATAATACAATAATACAAAGATACATTCTTATGGAAAAACTCAATTTCAAACTCGACTTCAGATCTGGTAACCCGATCTACATCCAGATCATGAACCAGATCAAGCACAAAATCGCGACCGGCGACCTTGCCCCCGGCGACCAGCTCCCCACCGTTCGCCAGCTTGCAGCCGACCTGCGGGTCAATTTCAACACGATCGCACGGGCCTACCGGATGCTGGACGAAGCCGGGATCATTTCAACGCAGCACGGGCGCGGCACGTTTATCCTCGCACCCCCATCAGAAGAATTCACGCAGCGTATGCGGCGCGAAGACCTGCTCCGGTTGACCCTGCGGTACCTCAACGATACACATGACCTGGGTTTCAACCCGGAGGAAGTGCAAAAAATTGTTGAAGAAAAAATCCGATCCTGGGCTGAAAACGGCGCACCACCCAACAACCAGGAATAAACCTCGCCCCAAGGAGAAAACAATGGCCACCAACACCCTTTTTATGAAGTCCGTATCAACCAGCAGGATGGGCAGCACAAATTTCATTACCCGGCTCAACGGAGTCGCACTGACCCTGGCAATCGTCATTATGGCCGTCTCCATCCTCGGGACTGCCATGCTCGATGACTTCGGAGTCAGTCTGCCCTGGACGTTGAGCTACATGATCCTGACGATGCTCATAGCCCTTTACGTGCTCTTTGCACTGAAGGTGGCAAACCAGTGGGAAAAAGCCGTGGTCTTGCGGTTTGGTAAATTTTTAGGTCTTAGAGGTCCCGGCCTGTTCTGGATTATCCCGATCGTCGACTCCGTCGCGGAATGGATCGACCACCGTGTAATGGTCTCTCCCTTCAGCGCAGAAAAGACACTGACGAAAGACACCGTTCCCGTGGACGTTGATGCCGTCATGTTCTGGCTGGTGTGGGATGCTGAAAAAGCTGCCCTCGAGGTTGAAGACTACAGGTCTGCCATCACCTGGGCCGCCCAGACAGCCCTGCGGGAGGTGATCGGTGTACTCGATCTGGCGGATATCCTGGTAGGACGCGCCAAAATGGACGAGGACCTGCAGAAGATCATTGACGAGCGCACGACGCCCTGGGGTGTCACTGTCCAGTCAGTCGAAATACGGGATATCGTGATCCCCCAGGAATTGGAGGACGCCATGTCCAGGCAGGCGCAGGCGGAACGTGAACGGCAGGCCCGCGTGATCCTCGGCGAGTCCGAGAAACAGATCGCCCAGTCCTTCGCGGACGCCTCGCAGCCCTACCAGCAAAACCCGACGGCACTGCACCTGCGAGCCATGAACATGCTGTTCGAGGGTTTGAAGGAAAAGGGCGCACTGGTGATCGTCCCCAGCAGCGCCGTGGATACGATGAACCTCGGCGGTCTGAGCGGTACCGTCGCCCTGGCACAGCAGTCCAAGATCGAATAGCAGTCGGAAACAAATACCATACAGGCCGGTGAAGTTCACCGGCCTGAGAGTATGAACGGAGAACAAAATGAGCGGCGCACATGTCGCAGGCCATAATGCAGCCGAGCAGAGAAAACGCCGGATGCAGGAAGAGGAAGAAAGAATGACCCCCTATACATCCTCCGAACTCCACGAGCAGTGGGAATTTAAGATCGTCCGGAGCGTTACCAACGAATTCAAGAAACCGGTTGTTTTCCGGCAGCTGATCGAACAGGAATCGATCGCAGGTTGGGAACTGCTGGAAAAGCTGGATGACAGTAGAGTGCGCTTCAAACGCCCGACATCCGCCCGCAAACGTGACGCGATGCTGCCTTCCGGCATCGATCCGTACCGCACCCAACACGGCATATCCGAGGGTGGGTTGGCGTTGAGGATTCTCCTTGCGGTCGCGTTTGCAACCGGCATAGTGATCACTCTCGTAATCCTGGCCGAATCCGGCCGGATCTTCTGAGGAGGCTCCAATGAATCCAGGCATTCACGGCGCAATCGCCGCCGCCCACGCCCAGAGAATTAAAAAGCTTCAGGATGAAGAGGAGGAACGCATGACACGCTACAATCCGGAGGAATTGGAAGGGGATTGGGAATTCAAGATCATCCGCAGCAATTCGCCGGTCTTTCGCAAACCGCAGTTCTTGCAGCAGGTCCTGCAGGAAGAAGCCCAGGCCGGCTGGCAGATGCTCGAAAAATTGGACGACAACCGCATCCGTATGAAGCGCCCGGCAGCCGCCAGGCGCAAAGACGCCATGCTGCCCCCCGATTTCAATCCCTACCGGACGCAGGTCGGTAGCAGGACGGCGGGCGTTGTTCTGGTTGCTGTGGGTCTGGTTGTTTTGCTTGCCTTCGGCATTCTCGTTATGTTATCAGGCGCTCGTGCAGAGCCTTTTGCATCCGAAGGGGCTTTCATAATCCTTGGCATCGTCGTCTTCATCGCCCTGATGTTTGGGGCGATCGCAGCTGGACGGAGGCAGATGTAAGGCTGCAAGGTGCCTGGTGCTATAACATGTCTCGTATCGCCTTATGCAGGATCCCACCGTGCCGATAATACTGCACTTCGACCGGCGTATCGAGGCGCACGACCGTTTCAAAGCTAACCTGGCTTCCGTCCGCTCGCTTGGCGGTGACCGTCAGTTTGTCGAATGGACGGACCGAATCGGTGACCGGGATGTCGTAAGTCTCAGAGCCGTCGAGATCCAGGGATTCGGCTGTCGCGCCGCCGGTGAATTCAAGCGGCAGCACGCCCATGCCGACCAGGTTGGAGCGGTGGATGCGTTCGAATGATTCGGCAA
>JBFGQG010000086.1:0-10637 GCA_041564295.1 Anaerolineales bacterium
CCAGGCCGCATGCTTTTGTTCCGGCGTGGGTGTGTTCTTGTTCTTGCGTCTTGTACTTCTCCTGGCGCTTCGCTCGGTTTTACGGAGCTGTTCAGCTTCAGGATGGACAGTGTCCTCGGCTATCTGCGTGGCAGCTTCAGCACCGAATCTGCCGTCGAGCGTCATCCAGTAGCCGGCAGCAAGCAAGACGCCATAATACACCCAGAAATGTGCCCGAGTAGCCGCAATTGCGATTCCAAAATGGATCTCCACGTAATGCGCAATGATCGCGCCAACGAACATCATCAGGGTCAAAGATCTGGACTTTTCGCCAACCGACACCGGCACGTCATACCTGGAAAAGAGGGCAATCGAGGCCAGGTAAGCGAGCAAACCGAGTAAGATGCCGAAAGGGAGGCCAACGCCGATGAAACCTGTCCCGGCTCTAATTGCGAATAAGATAGTGCTCAGCAGGCCTCCCCCGAGTGTCAGACCGAAGAACAGGGCGGACTGCCGTCCGCTCCGGATCAAGCCGAGCCACTTGAGACCGAAATAAAAGACAGACATGAACACCAGCTGCTCCGCAGCCAGGCCAAGCCAACCGGTTATGACGAGAGCGTCCCACGTTTCGTTATGAGAGCGGTCCGGCGTCGAATTGCGCGACTCAATGCTGCCGAGTTCTGGGGGGTAAAATGGATTAAAAGCGACGTACATCGTCTCCGGTCCGTAACCGAGAAGCGGGCGGAGGAAATTGAAAGTATCCTTTTCACCGTCTGGGAACTCAAGGGGTTCGTGGAACCAGGTGAGCTGCGAAGCGCCTTCCCAGATCAGGACACGCACTCGCCCAGTGCCGGAATCTGTATCAAACACGTTGCCTAACCGGCCAATGTTCTCATTGGATCGCAACGAATCGAACGGACCTCCCGGAACACTGAATACAATCAGGAAAACGCCCAGGGCACCTGCCGTGCCGACTGTTGTAAGCGTAAGCCAGCGTTTTCCCCAGTAAAGTGAAAGCAGGACAAACATGAAGAATGTGCCGGCCAGCAGCCCAAGGATCGGGCCCCGGCTGAGTGAGAAATAGATCGCGACGATCTGCAGCACCGCGGTGACCACATAAACGACTCCACGTGCAATATGCGGTCCTGCGCGGACCACCTGTTCATCCAGGATTTGCGTAAATGCATCTACGATTCGTCCGAGGGTCAGCGGGAACGCCATGATGAGATACGCTGAAATGAATATCGCATTACCGAGATTCGCTGCCACGCGCGTAGTCGTATCTCCACCCCAGCCGATCGGATCGATCTCGTATCGCTGAAGCACCGCATAAAGACTGATTGCAAGACTGGAGAGCAGCACGACATTGACAAGACGATTGATCTGCGATGGCCTGCGAAGGTTTACAGCTACCATCGCAAAGAGGATGAGATAGGAAAATGTAGTGTAAGTGCCCTGGAGTCGCTGGTACGAACCAAGGAAACTGATGCGCGGAGAAATGGAGAGGATCGTGGATACCGCATAAACCAGTGCGAGCGCCAGGACAGCCGGGACCATTGGGATGCGTAATATGCTGCGTAAAACAGATTCCTCCCCCTGGCGGAGACGTCCCCAGCCTGCCCTGCCGTTTTCCAGGATTTTTAGGACCCAGGCGCCCAGTCCCAAAAGCGCCAGACTGCGGAGGAGCGCGATCTTATCAGGCTCGAAAATTCGACTGGAATAGACATTGAAGAAAACGGGGACGATGATGAGCGCTGCCAACCAGGCAGCTTCCATCAGGCCTTCCGCGTAACGGGCGAGTTTGCTTTCCATAGACCTTTACGCCGTCCGCGCGGACGATGCAGTTTCAGGATGCCATTAATGATGAATGGAAATCCCGTGCGCGACGGGTTCACGAATTGGTTGAACCGCGTCAATGGATTGAGAAATTTTTCAGCGGTTCATTTCCTATGCCCGGTATTATAGGCTATGGACCTGTAGATTTCCAGCGTGGCCGCCGCAGTCCTTTCCCATGTGTATTGGGAAGCTGTATCCAGCACATTTTTGGCGCTTAATTCTCCTGAAACGGCCTTCTTGATTGCTTCAGCTATTGAGCTGGTATCCTGCGGGTCGAAATATGAAGCTGTTTCGCCGGCAATTTCTGTCAGGCCCGAAGTTTCTGCACAAATGACCTGTGCTCCGCAGGCCATTGCTTCAAGGACCGGCAGGCCAAACCCTTCGTAAAGGCTTGGAAAAACGAAAAAGCGGCATGCAGAATACAGTCCTGGCAAATCGCGCTCTGTAACATGACCGATGAAGCGCACTCTCCCTGTCCCGACCAGGTCAAGCCGGTCCGCAGTAATTCTTGCCTCAGGATATCGCGGGTCCCACGCGCCGCCAATCACGAGTGGCACATCAGTAGAAACTTGCGACCATGCCCGGACGAGTCTGGTGAGGTTCTTATGTGGTTTGTTTATGCCGATATACAACCCGAATGACCGGGGGAGGCCATACTCGGTTTGAATGCGATGAATCTCAGTTCTCGGTTGAGGTTTGAAATGGGCGGCAGGCGCCAGGGGCACATTGAACACTTTTTCCGGGTCCAGGCCCTGAAAATGCGCCAGCACATCACGCCGGGTTGATGAAGAAATACAAATGATCTGGTCTGCCGATCTCATGGCCAACTTTGTCATCCAACGGAACAGCAAGCGAACGTGGATCCTGGTCGTTTCGGGGAAAAGGATCGGAATTAGATCGTAAAGCGTGAGCACGGTTGGGATGCCAGGCCGGTACGGCATAAGATAATAAGGGCTGTGGTAAACGCTGCCGGATTTTATGAGCCTGGGCAGCTGCCACTGCTGGCGAAGGCTGAAAGGTGAGAAGTCGGCATCCACAAGGCGAACGGCTTCTGGCCAGCCTTCGTAGAAGCCCATTGGCGTTCCAGGAATTCGCAGAACCTCTAATCGTTCACCAGTCTCCAGATGCCCCGGCAGCTCAGCGCCAAGATTGATGACATATCTCCCGATCCCTGGGAAATGCGGAGAGACCGTCCGTGCGTCCAGGATATATTTCATGCAGCAACCTGATCCCATACATTCTCTATGCTTGCAGTGGTGTCTTTGATATCGAATACGTCTTCAACCCGCTTTCGGGCAGCACGACCCAGGATTCGCATCCGTTCCGGGTCCTGGAGAAGTTGATCGATAGTATCCGCCAGCCCAGAAATATCGTAAGGCCGGACGAGGCAGCCGGTTCGACTATCCACCACGATTTCAGGCAGCGCACCGTGTGCAAAGGCGACTACCGGTTTTGCCATCGCCATTGCTTCGATGTTCACCAGCCCAAAAGGCTCCGGGTCGCCTGCGTGGACGAAGATGTCCATTGCAGCCAATGCCGGCCGGACGTCCTCCAGGTGGCCTGTGAAACTGACGCGACCGGCAAGGCCAATTTCATCAGCATACTGCCGGAGGTCCTGCGCGTAGCCGGTCGCCTCCTCCAGTGGCGATCCGCCAACGATGATAAAGCGGGCCTCAGGGTTGCCCGAGGAAATTCGTGCCGCAGCAGACAAAAAAGAATGGTGCCCTTTCCAGGGGCGGAGCCGCCCAACCATACCGATGACTGGGAAATGTCCCGGAAGGATTGAATTGTCCGCAAAAGGCCGGATATTCAGTTCCGGCGAAAACGCCTGTAAATCGATTCCGTTGTAAACGACCGTCGTTTTCTTCGGAAAGGGCATTTTATAGGCAACGGCCTTCGAATTTGCAATGATGCGAGCCGCGAAGCGGCCGATCCAGCGTTTAGCGAGACGGTCCAGCAGGAGGATATTCGGCCGTTTTTCGGTCAGCCAGAAATCCCGCATATGCCAGATAAACGGAATGCCAGATTGCGATGCTGCGCCTGCCCCGTAAAGAGCGGCTCGAACAGTATTGGCATGCAGGACAGCCACCTGTGCTTCCTGGCAATATTCAGCGATCCGCCGAGCCGTTTCCCTCCAGGCAGAAACGGCATTTGAATTCTGTCGCAGGCGATGGAAATCGAATTGCCGGATTTCAATTCCGAGGTCTGCTGCGTTTGCCATCAAATCACCATTCCGGCAGCCGAGGACAGGCGTCCACTTCGAACGGTCCATATGCGAAAGCAGCAGGAGCAGGCTCTTTTCAGCGCCACCCAGGGCCGCAGCATGGTCCAGAAATAGAATCTTTTTCTGATTCATGCGAGCACCTCAGCGATCTGCAGCGCCGTTTGTTCCCAGGTCAATTTACTCTCAATGCGGCGCCTTGCTGCTGTGCCTAACTGCTTCCTCAACGCTCCATCCTGCAGGAGGTGCAGCAGAACAGTTGCCAATGCCTCCGGGTCGTCCGGGTTAACCAGCAAACCTGTCTCGCCGTCGACCACCGCTTCCGGAGCTCCGCCGCTCCTCCCGGCGACAACCGGGAGACCGCTTGCACCTGCCTCAAGATAAACGATGCCGAAACCTTCGATACTGCCGGAAGCCGGCTCTTCTCTTACCGGCAATACGAAGATATCGGCGTTCCGGTACAGGTCCGGAAGCGCTTCATCCCCAACGGCGCCAAGAAAGTGCACTGCATTTGAGATTCCCAGGTCGGTCGAAAGCTGTCTCAACCGACCCAGGTCCTCCCCAGTTCCAGCCACCTGGTAGGTCAGCTCTGGAATTCTTTCCATTAGTTGGGGTAATGCTGTAAGAACGGTTCCGATGCCTTTCCTGGGGACAAGTCGACAAACGCTGAGGAGGACCGGCGATTTACCTCTCACGCGCTTTCCAGGCGAAAAGCGTTCTTCATCAACCCCTGGATGAATCACGACTGGAGCCGGGAAACGCAGCGTGATCAGTCGTTGACCTATTGCTGATGAGTGGGTGATGATGTTGCGGCTTCGCCGGAGAAGCATGTTGAAAAATAACCGGTGCCAGCGGTGTTGTGCAGCGAGGAAGTCGTTTCCGTGAGCGATACAGGTGTAATTTGAGGAGAACAGGGCTGCCGCAGCAAGCAACCTGGGGTGAGCGTGTCCGACAAGGACATGTGAAGGGTTGACTTCGTTCAGTACGGAATAAATTTCGATCGGGGTGGTCGAATGAAGAATCACCCGTTCAAACTTAACTGGTTTCGGAAGCAGTCCTTCTATGGGGGTGATGACTGTCACGTCAAATCGGCCGGACAAACGTTGTGCGGTTTCAAATAGATACTGCTGCACGCCGCCATTATCAGGTAGAAAATCAAGCGTGAGGATCGCCAGTCCGGTGTTCATCGAATTCATCCAGTCTTATCTCAAACTGCCCGAGATATCCATCCAGTCCGCCATCCTATTCTTCGTGCGAATGCTTTTCCTGCCCGCCCGATCTGCTTGAGCCTGTAACCGTTCTGCTCAACCCAGATGCGCCGGGAAATTGCTCGTGAACTCACCTGCGGATTCTCGGGTGCGTACCCCCACCATTTCATTTCGATCCTGCAGCACATTTCGATCAATCGCATATCTTCATTTGAAAGCTTATGCTGCCAGTAATCGATTTTCGATGGGTCGGTGGCTGTGTATTTCACAATTTGATTAGGTTGGTTTTGCTTGTAGACCGTTGATTGGTGTTCAAAGCGCAGCACATTGTCGGAAAACGGGATATCCAACGCGGCCAGCAGTGTTTCCAGACTGCTTTTCGGCCGGGTCACAAGGTCTTTGAATCGAACCTCGTGATAACTTCGCTTGTTCCTTTCTCCCCACGTTCTTGCGGTCCGGACAGCAGTCTTCCAGCGCACCGCACACTCCCACACGGAAAGTTTCGGCCAGCGTGTTCGCTGGGAGAACACATTGGCTCTCGGATCACGCACGATATGGATAATAACCGGATTATCGAAGACTGCTTCAACGAAGTCCAGGTTATAGACCAGTTCCGGATGTTTCAGGATCAGCGCTTTCAGGGGACCTGAACCATCGCACCAGAGTGCGAGATACGTTTGAATGAAATCTGCCAGAGAAACGTATTCTGTCCTTTGAAAAGTATCCTGGATGCGCTGTTTATCTAGCGTGAGCGGAAAATATGGATGTGAAGCCAGATACCGGATAGCTTCCGATACGTTCCGGATAGTAAGCCCGAATCGCTGATAAAGCCCAAGAAGAAATTGTGGTTCGTCAGGGTGAGCCAGGATGGCCGGGTGGCCTCCAAGCATGGTCCTTAATAGCGACGTTCCGCTGCGCTGGCAGCCTGTGATGATGACAGGACTTTTAATGAGGGATGTACGCAGTCTCAAGGCAGCCTCAATCCAGGTCAATCCCAACCCAGGTCTTGATCTAAAAAATCGAATAAGGCTTGATTATACGGGCGGAAGAATTCAGATAGACGCTGCCGTGTTTCCGTCTGCATCTGCGGATATTCACCGCGGTTAAATACTTCGGTGATGGAAAACCTGTATGCCGGGAGGTCGATAAATGTGCACGCCTCGTTAGCCGCTCTGATCGGGTCGCGGTAGAAATCTTCGCTCTTCAGAATGAGAAGCTGATCTCTGGAAAAATATTGCAGCCAAGAATCGATCTGCTCGATATATTTGCCGCGCTCCTTGAGCGAATACCGGACGTGTTTCAGCGATTGATAGGTCGGGTCATTTTTGATCTTTTTCGTCTCGCCTGCGAGTCTGTGATCTTCCAGCCGGAGAGCTTCTTCAAACGAAACGGTTTCTTGCCCTTTCCGGACGTTGTGGAAATAATGAGAATATGCACGGTCAATCGGGTTGCGCAGGAGAAGGATGAACTTTGCACCGCGCAAAAGTGTATGCACACGTTCAGCGACCGATGGATGAAAAATATAATAAGGGCTCGCTTCACAGATCCGGAGCGGTGTATGGAAGCGTTTTTCAATCCATCGCGCGTAGACTTCCGTTGGGAAAAAAGATCGATACCAGCATTCCGATTGCCTGTGGAATTGATGATCGAAATAGTGAACTTCTTTGATTAAAGAAGTTGCGATTAGGGGGTGCTGTTGTAGTAACCGGAAAAAGGTCGTTGTCCCACACTTTTGCGCGCCGATGATAAGAAAGGTTGGCAGTTTCCGGTCCAGTGGTAATAATCGACTGGAAGCGCGAAGCGCCTTGAATCGAAGCGTCCGAACCTTTTTTTTGACAAACAATAATAAATCGGATTCCATATCAAACTTTAATAAAACTCTCGACTGCCAGGCTTCAATTTTCTATTTTCTTGGGTAAAAGGATTTCACGGACGATGCGATAACCGGTTTGAAGTTGTTGTTTTTCAGTGAGCCAAAGAACCAATCCATAGCTGAGAGGGACCAGGATTAACTTCGCCGCAAGTGAATGAACGTCCGGCCAGGTAAAAAACCAGGGTTCCAGCGAAAGCATCACGAGCGAAATCGCAATCAATGCGAATACCGGCCAAAACCAGAGTGCACGCGGTGAGTAGTCTACCACGCTAGCGGTACCGCGGAATAGAAGAACCGCGCCGACTAGCACCATCAGGTCTGCTGCCAGTGCGACCCCCTCGATTCCGGCGGCGGATGCTCCCAGAATGACTGCCGGTATGAAAACTACCACCTGCACCAGCCGGGTTTTCGTGACGATCCGCGCGTGTCCAGTTGCCAGAAGCAAACGGTTGGCAGCAAGTGATAAAGGGTCGAGAAATGTGTACACGACCATGAGCTGGAAAGTCAATCGCATCGGTTGCCAGGCATCCGGGAGAAGCAGTCTAAAAATTTCCGGAGCGCTGAGAAGGATAAGGAGTGATAAAAGTGCGCCCGATCGGACGATCAGGCTGGTCGCCCGAAAAAAAGCGCGTGAAAGGCGGACCCGGTCTGATTGAACGTGCGCAAATGTCGGGAAAAATACCGAAAGGATCGGATTAGCAATCACACGTCTCGGGTAGCGCGAGATTTCATAAGCCTTGTCATACAACCCGAGGGGGCTTTTCCCAAGGACGGTGCCCACCCAGAAATCATCAAAGTGGTCGATGAGGAATGTCAGGTTCGCGCCTGCCCAAACGCTTTTCCCATAATCCCACAGCTTCTGGACGATTTGCAGGTCCCAGGCCGGCAGGACCGGGTTCTTGAGCAGCCATGCATGCAGGAAGAAGGACCGGATGATGACGCCCGCTGCAAATTCTCCGGCGATAGCCCAGACGCCAAAACCCAGATAAGCTAACGTGGGACCGGCGATCGTCATCGCGACCGCGCCGGCGACGTCGACGATAGCAGTTTGCCGGAATTCGAGGTCCTTTTCCAGAAAGGATTCAGGTCCCTGGTTGAAAAGCTGGATGAATGAGATCGCGGCAAACAGCCAGATAACCAGATGGAGTGCCTGGTAAGCAGGATAGAAGCGACCGATCAAGGGTGCGGCCAGGCTGACAAAAAGGAGTGCTGATGCCCCTGTGACGAAATACATACTGTAAAAAGTCCCGCGAATTTTGCGATCGGGGTCCGGAAAGTGGACAAATGCACCTCTGAGTCCAAATGCCCCCAGATGCTGGCTCATGCTGATATAGAAAAGCGCCAGGGCCGCGATACCAATCTGGTCCGGGAGAAGGAATAAGACCATGAGATAGGTGCGTACGGCACCCATGGCAATGGTGGCAGCAGATGCGGAGATGCTGTACACGGATCCATGTACTGCAGTCTTTGCAATCGAAGAAGGTGATGTAGGTTCCAAGATAGGCGAATCTTATCACGGCCACAGCCTCTGGAATGTGCATGATAAGATTGGCGCATGCAGATCCTCCACGTGTATAAAGACTATTTCCCGGTGCTTGGAGGGATAGAAAACCACGTCCGGACCCTGGCTGAACTCCAGGTCGCTGCAAACCACAAGGTCACCGTCCTCGTAACGAATCCAGGTGGGCAGCCGGCGAAGGAGATGATTAACGGTGTAGAAGTGATGCGGCTGCCGAGGTTGGCTACCGTTGCATCAACCCCGCTCAGCTTTCACTTTCCTGCGGCTATTCGCCGGCTCAAACCCGATATAACACATCTTCAGTTCCCGTACCCTGTCGGCGAGGTATCGCAATTGATCGCCGCAAGAGAAAGGCCATTTGTCGTTTCATACCAGGCGGACGTCGTTCGGCAGAAAACGATCTTGCGCCTCTACCGTCCATTGATGGAACGGATGCTAAACCAGGCAGGCATGATCCTGGCGAACTCCGAGCGCTACCTGGAGACCTCTACATACCTCTCTGCAAGAAAGGACCGGTGCCGCATCGTCGTCCTCTCGGTGGACCCCGAGCCGTTTGAGAATGCTGAACCACTCGTGCCAAAAGGCGAGAAACCGGTCGTCCTGTTCGTCGGGAAGCACCGGTATTACAAGGGTTTGGATGATCTGATCCGCGCAGTTGCCGGCCTGGATGTTCGCCTTTTAATCGGCGGTGATGGTCCCCTCAGAAAAGATCTCGAGCATCTCGTCTTCAAACTTGGTTTAGAACGACAGGCCCAATTCGTCGGAGAAGTGGCGGATGCCGATCTTCCGGGTCTTTACGCATCCGCCGATATTTTCGTGTTGCCTGCCAACTCCCGGGCGGAAGCTTTTGGGATCGTTCTTCTCGAAGCGATGGCATCCGGTCTGCCGTGCGTGACGACTGAACTGGGCACGGGCACGTCCTACGTGGTTCAGGACGGTATCACCGGGCTTGTCGTACCGCCCAGGACTCCAGAGGCCCTCAGGTCGGCCATTGAAATACTCATGTCTGATCCGGTGCTGCGCCGCCGTTTTGGGCAGGCCGGTCGCGAACGCGTGCGAACAGTATTTACGCCCGAACGCCTGCACAAGCAGGTAATGGAGATTTATGATGATGTGCTGGCGGCACGCGGCTAAACAGCAAACCTGCGCTAGTCGAAAACGATCAACCCTCGGGCTGTCTCTCCCTTGAGCATTTCCGCGTAGGCCGCGTTGATCTGGTCGAGGTCAAACCGATTGGAGACCAGCCGGTCAAGATCGAGTTTCCCATTCTTGTAGAGGTCTGCATAGAGCGGGAAATCGCGCGCCGTGTTCGCCGTCCCGTAATAGGAGCCTGTCACTGTTTTTTCCTGCCTTGTGAGGATTGCACCGGGTAAATTAGTCCCGCTGCCCATCGGCGAAATTCCGACAAGGACGGCCGTCCCGCCAGGACGGGTCATCTCCAGCGCCTGTTCCTGCAGCCCTGTGGTTCCGACGGCCTCGAAGACATAATCCGCACCGCGTCCCCCGGTCAGGCGGCGGACTTCCACATTCGTTTCAGCCCGGTTAAGGATGAAATCTGTCGCACCAAAACTGAGCGCCAGATCACCCTTGGCTTCTTGTGAGTCCACTGCGATTATCCGGGCTGCGCCGGCAAGTTTTGCGCCCATGATAATGTTCAAGCCGACGCCACCCGCGCCGATCACCGCGACAATGGAGCCCGGTTCGATACGTGCAGTATTCAATACCGCGCCGACGCCTGTCGTCACCGCGCAGCCGATCAGAGCCGCGATTTCGGCTGGGACATCATGATCGATCGGTATGCAGCATACATCCGGAACGACGATGTGTTCTGAAAAACAAGCCAGTGCGCTGAAATGATAGACCGACCGGCTTCCCTTTGAAAACCGCGTGGTTCCATCCATCATCGTCCCGGCCCAGATCGGCTCGACAAACGTCTGGCAGAGGCTGGGGCGGTTCCGAAGGCAGTAGAAGCATTCACCGCAGTTCGGCGCCCAGTTCAAC
>JBFGQG010000087.1:0-10620 GCA_041564295.1 Anaerolineales bacterium
GGAGCAGCTACCCCCCGTTTATCGTCAATCAGCGCAAAGATTTCGCTGTAAAGGTCTCCCAGAACCCGCCGCGTAGATTTTTCCAGCACAGGAAGGTTGCGCCGGACAAATTCTCCACCTGCCCGGAAACGGTCCCACTGGGCATTAAGGCGCTGCAGCTGTCCCTGGACGACGGAAACTCGTCCGATGTTGCGGAACACCCTTATCTGGTCGTTTGCCAGCAAGAAAGCCAGGATTTCATCGCCGAGGAGGTGGTAGCTGAGCAGCGGTCCTCGGCCGGCGAGTTCTCTGCGCAGGTCCCCGGGTGCGAGAGGCGTTTCAAACGGATCCCCGGAGATTCGCCCCGCCTGTCGCAGCCGCTCCCGGCCGATCGCCTGCTCGAGCGCCTCGATGCGGTCCTGCAGCGCTCGCTGTTGGGCCTGGTCAGGCAGCGGGTCTGCATAAAACTGGTTGTAGGCCGCGTTCAAATCGGCCGACAGGCTTCGCATCAGGTCGTTATCCGCCTCCCCGGCGGCTTCGGAGGATATGACCCCTGCAACGAGGTCCGCCAGGGTGCGCGATTTTGCGCTTTCTGAAACCTGGAAAGCCAGCCACAAGCTTTCTTCATCGCCCTGGCGCAGGTGAAGCCGGATCAGGTCGTCATAAATTGCGGTCTTATCTTGCAGGAAAGACCTGCGGGTAGATTCATGCGCCAGGTTGCCGCGCAGGCTTTCAATCTCGGACAATGCTGATTCCAGATTTTTCCTGGCCTCGGCATCGCGTCCCTGCAGGAAGCGCACGCGGCCCAGGCGGCTCAAATGCCGGTAACGGATCACGGGGACTGGCATGCGCTCAGCGATCGGGGCACTCGCCTGCAGAAATAGTTCTGCTGCGTCCGCGTCCGGCAGCAGCAAATCCGCCATGCGCAGGTTCGCGTAGAGGTATTCGACCGGCCATTGCAGCGGGTCGACCTGCTCAAGGGCAGCCCCAGCTATTTTCTCCGCTCCGTACCTATCCCCCTGGGCCTCTTTCAATGCAGCTCGTTCGAGATTGACGCTTGTCAGCATAGGGACATTCTGTGCAGTTTTGAAAAGAGCAGCGGCCCGGTTCAGGCAGTCGGCAGCTTCGTGGATTTCTTCCTGCGCTGCCAGGGCTGTGCCCAGGCCCCACAGCGCCCGGGCGAGGTGGTCGGCCATGCCAGCCTGCTCCAGCAGTTCGATCGCCTCCCGATAAGTAGAAACGGCTTCCGGGAAAAGGTTGAGCGCCAGGTACGCGTCCGCCGTCTTGCGAAGCAGGATGCTGTGGTCGGCGCGGGCATCCATCTGCTCGAAAACCGAACGTGATCGTTCGTATGCGTTCAGACTGAGCGTGTAGTTGCCCAGCGCCAGGTGGGCTTCACCGATATTACTGAGGGTCTGAGCCTGCAGCAGGGTGAGGTTTTCTTTTTCCCACACCCCCAGGGCTTTTTGAAAATCTTCCAGCGCATCTCGGGTGCGTCCGAGATGGACGAGGACGATGCCGCGGTTGTTTTGCACATCGCCCAACCGGTCGTCCATTCCCAACTCTGTGAAACGGACTCCCGCCCGGTCGTACGCGGCAAGTGCCTCATCGTAACGGCCGAGTGTCTCGTAGCAGACGCCTTCGTTCATGTGGACGGTGGCGGCGATCATCATCGCCTGGGGATCGTCAACCTGGCCTTCAACCAGCTCGAGGGTCTCTTGCCCCGCTTCAAGTGCTTCCAGGTGCCGTCCCATTTCATTGAGGACGTGCATCTTGCCGAGGTTGGTCCGCAGGGCAGACATCCGGTCGTCCAGGGATTCATAAGCGGACCGCGCTTCCTGGATCAACGCAAGCGCGCTGGTCAACTCCCCGTTGATCGCATGGGTCTGAGCAGTTACGTAGAGGGCGCGCGGGACGATTTCCGGTGCGCCTGCCGCGCCAGCGGCTTCCGCGCAGATTGACGCCAGTCTCCGCGCCTTACTCGGATCGGCTCTGGCGTACTGCATGGCGCGGTCCAGCAGCTCATAGAGGCCAGCCGCGCTGAGAAAACCGGCCTGGTCCAGAAATTTGCGGCGGCTTTCTGAATCCGGCAGGGAGAAAAGTGTATCCAGGCTTTCTTCTGAAAGAGGTTCAGCTGCTGTCATGCGCTGACGCTGCAGTGGACGTCCGGAATGATGATTTCATAACCGCCAGGGTTGATATATATGAAATAATTGCCTTCTGGCAGGGATTCGATGACGAATTCCCCCAGTTCATCTGTTATGGCCTGGCCGCGCTGGTTCGCACCGTCGGAATCGGTCACCTGGATGGAGATCCCTTCTGCTGGAAAATCGGCGCGCGGAAACACCTGGCCGACCAGGGATAGCCTCCGGTTCTGAGGATCTGCCTGGAGGTTCAGAGCAATTTCTGCAAGGTCGGAGTCGTAAATGAACTGGCGGCTGCTGCCTTCTGCAGTGGCGGATCGAACGCCTGCTGCGGCAAACCGTGTCCGGCTGTCGAACGCGAGCGTCGCAAGAATGCGCTTGAGCGGAGTAGTGACCGCCTGCGAGCGGGCATACGCCCGAAAATTCTCACGCAGCAAACTGCGAATTTCAGGCGGTGGTGCAGGGCTTTGCGCAGCCTCACTTGCCTCGACAAAGCTGCGCAGCCAGGCCAGATCGGCAAGGGTGGTTTCGTCAGCGGATACCAGTTTTTCTTCTACCTGGCGGCTTTCTTCGTCAGACAGCCTCCCCTCGAGCCAGTCAACCAGTTGTGAAAATTGGAGCTCATCGGTGTTCATGGTTCTTCTGGTCCTTGTCTTGTTGTTTTTCTAAACTCATTCTGTGCACCTGATATATGCTTTTCGCAGGCGAAAAAATACATCTCAGACCCGCACCGTCTCGACCATCAATTCTTTCAACCGTTCCAGGCAGCGCGCCCGAGTGGGTCCCACGCTGCCCTGGGCCATATTAAATCTTTCGGCAACTTCAGTGTAGCTGGGTGTTTTTGCTTCGAAATAGAGCATCTGCAGCAGCTCGCGGCAGCGTTGGTCAAGCTGCTTCAAGCCCTCACGCAGCCATTCCACCCTCTCCCAGGCGTCGAAAGGGTCAAATGTGCTTCCTTTTGACCAATCCTGGGCGGCCAGATCCTCTACGGGGTGTACCTGCTCCCGTTTTCTCCTGGCAAGCCAGCGCCAGGTATGCCGCTTGGCGACCGTTGCGAGCCAGGGGGCCAGGCGCGTGTCTTCCCGAAGCGTTTCGAGACTCTGCATGAGGATTGTGAACGTAGTCTGGGTGACGTCGGCGGCTTCATCCCTGGACAGGCCATATTTGTAAGCGATGAAGAAGACGAGACGCTCGTATTTTTCCAGCACCTTGTCCCAGGCGCGAACGTCACCTCTGCGGCAGGCCTGAATCAGCTCGTAATCGTTGTCTGGTGCCAATGGATCATGCTCCTGGGAAATCTGTCGATCGTCTTATGACAAGATGCGACTGCCGGCCGGGTGCCTGGTTGCTTTGGTCAAACATGCCTTGAATAATCCTTTTTCCATTCATTCTGCCGGTTGATCGTGTCCAATAATTATACATTGTGGCAATCGACGGACCTGCATGATGAGCCGTTCGTTTAACCAGCAGCCTTGGAATAAGGGTTTACCGCGTAAAAAACATTCTGACCGGCAGGTTGTGGGCCGGGATAAAGCGTTTATGGTCGCAAACCTGCTGATCAGGCTTATCCGGATGACGGCCAGGTTTTATAAGCGGGGGGGTTGTTCAAGGAGGCTGTCTCCTTTTCGGGCAATTTCATACCGGTGACATGTATTTTTTCACAGTGTTTGTGCATATATACCTTGCAACCGGCGTGAAAATTAAATGTTCGCCGGGGAGATGACTCCAATCCAATTCTGAAGGAGACCCAGGATGCTTTCCCAAAATCAAAAATTCCATAGATTTTTCGCAGTCATGCTTTGCCTCGTCCTTTTGCTTTCAGGACTGGGCCCATTGGGATCGATTTCGTCCGCCCGGGCAGGTTCACCCGCTTTCATCGACGCCGTTCTGGATCCGGCCCTGGAGAGCCGGATAGACCTCCTGGGGACTGCAGCGCCCCATGAAGTGGTCGTCGTTTTTTCTGACATGAACCGGAGCCCCGATGTGGCAGCCCTTGCGACGGCGTATTTCGAAATGACGACCCTCCCGATGGCCGGAGCTATCCTGACGGGGTCCCAGATCCTCGACATCGCAACCTGGCCTGAAGTCTACTCCATTACCTTGAACCAGGACCTGGTATATTTCCTGCGCGAATCGGTGCCCATGATCGGCGCAGAAGCCGTCTGGACGACCTATGGCCAGACAGGAGGAAACGCCGTTGTAGCCGTCGTCGATTCCGGAATTGATGCCAGCCACCCCGACCTGCTTTTCGGTGCGCAGGTTATCCAGAACGTCAAGGTGCTGCCGTTCCAGGCTTCGCAAGAAAATGTGATCGTGACAGACACTTCATCCGGACACGGGACGCACGTGGCCGGGACCATCGCCGGGAACGGTTACATGTCTGAAGGCTACTACCGCGGCGTCGCGCCGGACGCCAAATTGATCGGTCTCGGTGCAGGGGAGGGGATCAACATCCTCGTGGCAACGCAGGCATACGATTGGGTGCTCACCAACCATGCCGAGTACGGCATCCGGGTGGTTTCCAATTCATGGGGATCGACCGGTGGCAGCATCAACCTGCGCAATCCGATCATCTTCGCCACCTTCGAGGCATATAAACTGGGCATTTTGAGCGTGTTTGCCGCCGGCAACGACGGCGGTTACGACGTGATGAATCCGTACTCATTACCGCCCTGGATCCTATCCGTGGCGGCCGGGAACAAGAGCAGAGGGCTTGCCGATTTCTCTTCCCGCGGCGTGGATGGTGACTACTTCAAGCACCCCGACATCACGGCGCCAGGCGTCGACATCTACTCAACCCGCTCCAAGACGATCGGCATTACAGCGCTGGACCCGTTCCCCAATCCTGTCGACCCTGCCTGGACGGCGAGCTACACCGTGATGAGTGGTACCAGTATGGCGACACCGCATGTCTCTGGTGCAGCAGCCCTGCTGTTCTCCAGCAACCCGCAGCTCTCGCCCGACCAGGTCATCGACCTGCTACTCGGTAGTGCCGATCCAATGCCCGGATACCTGCTGCATGAAGCGGGCTACGGCTATCTCAACGTCTTTGCTGCATATGAAGATAGTCTGAATGTAAACGGCAACATGGGCGCGTTCCTGGCCGGCGAACGCGTCAACACCTGGGAAGACGTCCTCGGTTTTGACCCCGACCAGCCGTTCGAATTTGACGAACTCGTGTACACAGGTTTCGTGGCTGCAGGCGCGCTCATCGTCTCCGATCCGATCGATCACAGCTTCGATGTTACCGATCAGACACTCTACGTCGATATCCAGGTGACGTGGGAACCGCAGGTGGAAGACGCCTTCGATATCGAAGTGCTCGATCCATCCGGACGTGTAGTCGTCTCAAGCGGCAACGGACTGGAAGTGGGCGAAGGCGCGCTATTCGTACCCACAGATACCGGTACCTACACGCTGCGTATCTATCCCTTTGCGGCAGCTGCGGCTGATTACACCGCCTCGGTCAAGCTTGTATACGGGAACGGTCCTTCCGGCTGGCCGCCAAACACCGAACCGACCTATGATTTTTATACAGGCGTGACGAACGTTTACAAGACGTACGGTGTTCTCGGGATCGCGGCTGAACACTTCACCGGCGGAGACCAGGGTTTCATCGTCTTCACCCTGTATTCCGGCGACGGCCTGTTCATCGGCGGGGCGCAGAATCAACTCCGAGTCGTCTACACCGATCGACATGGGGATGTCGTGTACGTAGACGATGACGTGTTCTACGACGCACCCGGCTCAGAATACCAGACTTCCTTCTTTATTGACAACGATTGGGCGGAAGCAGCCGGACAGATAAAGGCGAATTTCGTCTACAACAGCGGCGGCTCCCTGCGCTCGCTCCCTGCAGCCTTCAAGGTCAACCACTTGAATACGACTCTGAAGACGCAGGCAACGAACATCCAGCCCGGTGACACGATCGGTTTCAATGGGAAGGTCGAGCAGGTCAACAGTGTCACCGCCGGTTCGGTGTCCTACACACCGCTGCTGGGTGCGGCGGTGACTGTCCGGCTCGTCGATTCAGACGGGATCGAACTTGGCGCTACACAGGTGACAACGGACCTGAGCGGCAATTACACCGGCAGCATCACCGCTCCAGCTGACTCGACCGGTCGTGTCCGGCTCGTTGCCGAAGCCAATTACACGGACCCTGCTGCATTGATCGGACCTGCTGACTGGTACGGCACAGCCGAAGTCGGGCTGACCTTCCCCGGAAACGCCGCTCCTACCGCCGTGCTCTTTGCCACGAAGGAAACAGGCTACAAACAGAAGAACATTGTGCATATAGAAGCCACTGCGGCGGATGCGGACGGGGCCGCAGATATTGCCTCTGCAATCCTGTCCCTTGTGGATGGTAATGGCCGGCTGATCCATTCATGGTCGCTCGCTAATTTCACTGCGGGAGACGACGCGCTCTCGTACGAACTGGTGACCGCCATCAAGGTTCAAGGCCGCTCACCCTGGACCCTGACGTTCACTGTCACCGATCAGGCCGGTGAAACAGCGACGGCCACTGCAACCGTCACGCGCTAATCCCTCGAGTCCACAAGGTTTTCAGGCAGGCGCTCATCACTGAGCGCCTGCCTTCGTTTGTACAAGTCTGCGCCGGGAAGTGCGCTTTAAAGAAGTTCTTTATTTCCGAAAAATGCCCCACAGGAAGGACCTGGTTGATAAAAAACGCGTAATTCTGTATTCTTACTACATGGTATTGTTCCGAAAAATCGATCTTCCCTTTGTAAAGAAATTGTTTATCGCAGGCGTATTGTTATCTGCTCTCTCCATTTATTTTATGGGCGTGGCCGGCAGTCCCCTCGACAAACAGGCCATCCTGGCGTTAGAGTTCGTGCTGACCGAGGAAAACGCCGGAACAATCATGCAGGGTTGGGGGGAAACTGAGCGGTCTGCTGCTGTAACCCAGACTTATATTGATTTCATTTTCATTTTCGCTTACACGGTTTCTCTTACCACCCTGTGGCTGTACATTATCCACGCATTTCTCGAGCGGCCCTGGTCCGGATTCATACAGTTCACCGGCGCGATTTTGATCCTTGCTTCTATCCTGGCGGGGTTGTATGATGTCATTGAGAATCTATTTTTGTTGGACATATTAAGGGGCGGCGGCCATCCGGCTCCGATCATAACGACGGTCTTTGCCGCTTTTAAATGGCTGTTGGTCCTCCCATCGCTCGTCCTAGGCGCGCTGCTTGGCGCATTTGCTTTGATCCTTTCCGGCAGGTAGGCCCATTGCACACTGGATTCACTGGTTCTGATACGCGGTTTTACTTCAAAGGACATTAAATCGAAACGCCAGCCTGGGTTTGCTTACCTCCCACCGGGGCTCGGATGCCCCGGATTTGATCGGAGATCCCACTGACCCCCACGAGAAGGAGCTTCCCATGAACCCCGTCGAACTGATCCGCTCCCAGATGACGCTCGCACACGAGTGGCTCGAATCCACGATGGCTGATGTGACCCCTGAGATCGCCCACGCAAACCCCGGCGGCACGGCCCATCCCATCGGAGCGCGCTACGCCCACGCCGTTGTCGGGGAAGATATGCTTGTTAATGCTGTACTGCGTAAAGCCCTTCCGGTCCATGCCTCTGTCCCGGCCGGCATTGCCGACCCCCAGTCTGCGTTCCATGTCACCCTCGAATGGGCCAGCTCGGTCGAAGTGGACCTGGCTGCTCTGCATGCCTATGCAGAGGAAGTGTACGCGGCCACCGACGCCTACCTCGCCGGACTTTTGCCTGCCGACCTCGATTCTATAGTCGACCTGTCGGACCTCGGGTTCGGTTCCTGGCCCCTGGGCGCGTTTATCCTGACCTTTCTCTTCGGCCACCTGCACGATATTATGGGTGAAATCGCAGCGGTAAAAGGGATTATGGGACTGAAAGGGTTTCCGTTTTAGTAAAAAAAGAGACCTCCGCAAATGGCCTTTCGAGGTCTCACTCCGGTCGCTTATTTTGAATTTTGAAACAGCGTATTTAATGGGAAGGAAGGAGACTCCTAACCCTCTAGCTGTAGTTCGGCAGGTGATTCCGCCAGCGGCTGTGCCATCGTTGCTCCTGCCAGGTCTTCCTCAACGCGTTTGCGAAAATTCTCAAATCCGCGGCGAAAACTGCCCGGCACAACCAATTTCCCCACAAGGTTGCATAAAATCCGATTGAAAAAGGGACCGCGCGCTTTTCCACACGTCACGGAAATATTGGTCCCGCCCTCCGTAGGGGTCAGGCGGATGTTGACCAGCACGGTAGCTTTCGGCACGGGTGTTGTATCTTCCGTCGTTACCTGTTGGAAAGGGACCCATTCCAGGATCAGCTGGTTGGTTGTGGAGCCATTGCCATGATAACAATGATACGCACTTCCAGGCACGAGCCGTCCATTCCTGGTGTTACTGACCTCCTGGCGCACCGAATTCATCAGCAAGGCTCTATATTCAGGATGGGTCACCAGCTCCCATGCATGGGTCACAGATATTGGGAGCTCCCCTTCCACGAACGCGAGCGCATCTTCCTTCGGGACCGTAATGAACGATTTTTCTTTCTTCTCTGCCCAAACCGGTGCCATATCCTGGACCCACCCGCGCACTTCACCAATAAGCTCATATGTTTCACTATGCGGCGTCATACTCTCCGATATGTCTTCGATCCCCAGCTTGCGAATCGCTGCTTCCGTATACAACGTATAAGCCTTAAATCCCGTCCTTTCTCGAACCGTGTTTTTGAGCAGCCTGTGGATCACGATCACGTCTTGCCCGAGGAGCTCCGCATGGGCATCCAGCTTCTGGAGGGTGAACGAGGCATAATGGACGAAAAACTTAAGGTCCAGGCTGCTGATATTTGCGCACGCGTTGCACTGGCAGGTGTTGTTCAGCACCATGCGGTTGACCATGCTCTTGAACGCCACATAAGTATCCTCGATCATTTCAATGAACGTCTGCCTGGAAAGGAAACCGTCCTGCAGTCCGTAGCTGATGACTGCATCGCCGGCCAGGCGTGAGATAACCAGCGGCGGGCGCGTATGCTCGATCAACAGCTCCAACAAGGTCTGTAATACTTCGTGAGCATGTTCAAGTTCAGACTGGTTCAGGTAGGCTGTGTAGCCTGTGATATCGGCGATTAATAGGAATCCTTGCTGCTGCGCTCCCATAAGGATATTGTATCGTCTCTGTCAAGCCCTTTGGGGCACAACATTTCCACAACCTGATCGAATCAAGGTAAAAAATTGACATCTAATTTATTCAATGTTAAGATTAAAAAACTGGTTCCGGAACTGAGTTCGCGGTGTGTTAGTCAAGTAGAATCCTGCAACACGCGATGCTGCGCACAATGTGGTCGCAAAAATCGGTGCTGAAACCACATCTGGTCACAATCACAAGGCAAAGGTCGGCAGACCTTAGCGAAAGTGTATTCTTCATTATGAACGTCAAGCCCGCACCTTTATCATCGTACATAACTATCTTCAGGTCGAACGAATGCGATTGGCGTTATTCATCCTAACTTAACCTTTTTTCATTTTTATTTGCTCGAGAGGGGTCCGATATGCCCAGGCATAGCGCGCAAAAGTCGATGCACCTCGGCGTTGAATCTGATTCGCGCCGGATCATGAACATTATCCCTGTGATGGATGCTTCAATATCGGCATTTAACAATAACTACTGGCGCAGGTTTCCCCGTTCACTTCATGCGTTTGACCAGGAAATTCCTGTTCAATTTCTTTTCGGGAAGGAGTAATCCGGCGAACGTCAGCAGTCTCTCAAGAATCGACTTTCTGCCGATTACCTGTAATTACAAGGAGGTAGATTTGGACATATTCCATTATCTCTAACCACTTAAATCGATCAAGAAGCAGTTAATACCTACCTAAAGGAGACTCTCACATGAGAAGAATTACAGTATTCAAAACGTTGATCAGCATTCTGCTGATCCTCCCATTCATCCTTGGCGCGTGCCAGACAGGACCAGACCAGACGCCGGAACCGACTGACGGGGTCGTTGATGTTCAGCCCACCGAAGACGTCGAACCGACCGAAGAAGTCATGCCGACTGAAGAAGTGTCGATGATCGATTGTAAAGGCGCGGCGCCCGGCGACGAAGTCACGTTGCTGTACCAGTGGTCCGGCGCTGAGGAGGAAAAGTTTAACTCGATTCTCCAGCCGCTCGTCGATGCCTGTGGTATCTCGGTTGTGCCCGAATCCTCCCGCGACCAGGCCGTGCTTGACACGCGCGTCCAGGCCGGCGATCCGTGGGACATCGTGATCTGGCCCAGCACCGGCCCGATGGTCACCTATGTTGATTCGCTGCAGCCCCTGGCCGATGCCGGCGCGCATGCAGAGAACTACGAAGACTACTGGATCAACCTCGGTACCGCCGGCGGCGCATGGCTGGCCGTACCGGTCAAGGCCGACATCAAGTCGATCGTCTGGTACAGCCCGCTGGTCTTCGAAGCCAACGGCTACACCGTGCCGACCACGCTCGCAGAACTCGA
>JBFGQG010000088.1:0-10592 GCA_041564295.1 Anaerolineales bacterium
GCTTAAGCCTTCGCAAGGTCCACTCTTTTTCCTATAATGGTAATGTATTCCCAGGCAAAGCAAGCAAACTACCAGTAAATGATCCGAAAGGAAAAGGAGACGTCCATGGCCGCGTCACAGCCAGGAAAGCGTTTCGATATTTATAGTGCCGAAGCAAAGCGAAAAATTCACGAGATTTTCTCCCAAATGCGAACAGAAGCGACATGGTATCACCAGCCGGGCCTGGACGGCGAGACGCCGATCTGGTTCGTTTCTAGTTATGAAGATGTCGAAGGCCTGCTCAAAGCCGACAAGATTTTCCTGCGCGATTTTACTTCTGTGTCGGAGGACGGGAATCAACAGGGCAACGATGTGCAGGGCCTGGTCGAAAACCATATGCTGAACAAGGATGGGGAAGACCATCGCCGGTTGCGCAGCCTGGTCAGTAAAGCGTTTACGCCACGCCTGGTGGAGGAAATGCGCCCGCACATCCAGGAGATTGCAGACGGCCTGGTTTCCGGCCTGCGCGAGCGCGGCGAGATGGAATTTATCTCGGAATACGCCTACCAGCTGCCGACGATTGTTATCGCCGAAATTCTCGGAATTCCGCCGGAAGACCGAAACCGCTTCAAGGAATGGTCACATGCTTTTGTCTCGCCGGCCCTCGATCCTGAAACACAGGCCAGGCACGGTCGCCTGATCGGGGAATTTGTCGAGTACCTGCGCCAGCTTTTCATGGCCAGGCGGAAAAGCCCCAAACTCGACCTGGTTTCCGCCCTGATCGCCGCAGAAGAAGGCGGTGACCGTTTGAGCGAACAAGAGTTATTCTCGATGGTCGTCCTGTTGATCGTCGCCGGGCACGAGACTACTGTCAACCTGTTGGGGAACGCCGTTCTGGCTTTACTCACGCATCCTGAATCGCTTGCAGAGTTGACCGCCCATCCCGAATGGATGGCCCAGGCTGTCGAAGAATTTTTGCGCTACGACGGCCCTGTCGAGCGGGCGCTGGTCCGTTTCGTGGCGGCGGATGTTGAATTTAAAGGCCGGAAACTGAGAAAAGGGGAATTTGTGATTGCTTTGCTGTCAGGGGCAAACAGGGACCCATCAATGTTTGAAGCTCCGGAGGATCTGGATATCCACAGGGCGCATAACAACCACATTGCTTTCGGTAAGGGCGTGCATTACTGCCTTGGTGCTCCGTTGGCGCGCCTGGAAGCGGAAATCGGTCTGAATACTTTGCTGCAGTCCCTGCCGAATCTTCGCCTCGCAGCGGCGCAGGATGAACTCAAATTTAAGACCGTCCCCATGTTCCGCGGGCTGGAGGCACTTCCCTTGAAGTGGGACGTGTGAAGG
Organism: Anaerolineales bacterium; assembly: GCA_041564295.1. Taxonomy (GTDB): domain Bacteria; phylum Chloroflexota; class Anaerolineae; order Anaerolineales; family JABWBV01; genus DATDOR01. The sequence goes on from JBFGQG010000088.1 coordinate 1,333, forward strand.
AGTGACGGGTTCAGGGTGCGCCGTGCGACGTGCAAGGGTGCGAGTGTAGCATACCGGGCACCTGACAAAGGGCCTTAAACGCCCTCACCTTGCGTCCTGCACTTTGCCACAGGTACTACGTTCTTGTCCGCCTCCCTGACCGCCCGCCTCGCCGCCGTTGGCGCTTCGGCTCTTTTTGCGTGCCGACGGGCGGCAGTTCCGGGGGCTGATGCTGCCATTCGTGGTACGTGTCGTCGAGAAGCATGGCAAGCAGGGCCATGCCGTCCTCATTCCCGGCGAGTTCGGCGACCAGCGGCAGGAATCGCTGCATCCGCTCTACCTGCAGCCGGTCGCGCTCGCGCAGCTTCGCTTCCAATCGCCCGACCAGGCGCTCGCTGACCAGCGCTTCGATCTCTTCGTCTTCTGGCAGTATCTGCTCGATGAATTGCAAATCGTATTGGGCGGAAATTCGAGTAAGCTGGCGGCGCTCTAGCAGGTCGATCAGCAGGATGGCTTTCCCGCTCGCGCCCGCCCGCCCGGTTCGCCCCGCGCGGTGAATATACAGCTCCAGTTCTTCCGGTGGTTCGTATTGGATCACGTGCGAGAGATCTGGAATATCGATTCCTCGTGCTGCGACATCCGTCGCTACCAGGAAGCGCAGCAGGCCTTCCCTGAACCGGTCCATGACCTTGTCACGCACGTTCTGCGAAAGATCAGAACTGAGCTGGTCGGCGTTGAAACCGAACCGCTGCAGCACGCGGGTGACGTAAAAAACCTGGTCCTTGGTGTTGCAGAAAATGATGGTCTGGTCGGGGTTTTCGACTTCAATGACCTTGATCAGCGCCCGGTCTTTGTCCATCCGGGGCGTTTCGTAGAAGATGTGTTCGGTATCCTCGACGTGGACACGGTCTTCGCTTAAACCGAGGAATCCCGGCTGCTTCAGGAAGTTGTGTGCAAGGCTGCGGACGCGGGGTGGAAAAGTAGCTGAGAACATCAGGCTGTTGATCTTTCGTTTGGGCAAGAAGTCGCGTACCCGCACCATATCCGGGTAGAAACCCATGGAAAGCATTCGGTCGGCTTCGTCAAAGATCAGGGTATCGAGGTGGTCGAGCTTAAGATTGCGCTTGATCAGGTGGTCGAGCACCCGTCCGGGGGTTCCGACGACGAGGTGTGCGCCTTTTTTGAATCCTTCGATCTGAGGTTTGTAGCTTGTACCCCCGTAGACTGTTACGACGTTCAGCCCGCCTTCACCAGTCAGTTTCAACGCTTCGTCTGCGACCTGTTTTGCCAGTTCGCGCGTCGGCACGAGGATCAGGGCCTGGCACTCTGTCTTTTCAATGGCGATCCGCTCGATCAAAGGCAGGATGAATGCCCCAGTCTTCCCGCTCCCGGTGCGGGCCTGCACCATCATGTCACGACCGGCGCGCATGTAAGGGATGCCGCGTTCCTGGACAGGCGTCAGTGTTGTCCATCCGGCGCGCCTGACAGCATCCTGGAGAGCCGGTGGGAGCTCCGGGATAGATATCGGTGGGAGTGCATCCTCAGGTTCGATTACTTGTTTTCTTGGTTTATCCATATTGCAGCTTATCCTTCCCAATTGGTGGTTGCTCTATATCAAATTCCTTTGTGCTGTGCGTTTAATAACCACAGCCGTGCGGTGATTATAAGGCATCGCTTGATAACAGCACGCAGGTTATTTCCCGCCCGTCTGGTTAAGGGGCAGCCTCAACCGATTCCTGGTGTTTTTCTTCGGGTACCTTGAACTTGAGCCAGATCGGAATTACTGTGAAGAGCGCAATACCGGCTGTAAGCTGGAACGGCAGCCGCGGCGTGTATCGTTCCCAGAGCTGTGCCCCAATCCACGGCGCCGGAAGCGAGATAACGCCGACGCTGCTATGGAAGAACCCGGAAAAGACGCCGAGTGAACTGTGCGGCACGACTTTCGAAATCAACGATTGGTAAGCCGGGCTCAGGATCCCGACGCCAAATCCGAAGGCGACCCAGGCCAGAGCGAAGCCCGAAAATGTCGAGACGTTCAAAAAAACCATGAAAGCGCTGAAAACCATCAAGAAACCGGCCGTGATAGGAACACGCTCCCCGAAACGGTCCGAAAGCCGGCCGGACAGCATTGGTACGAACATCATCGACATTGAAAAGAACGAACCCAGCAATCCGATCTGTTCCAGGCTGATCCCGGCGACTTTTTCCAGGTACAGCGGGGTAAGTTCGCCCGAGAGGCGGAATGCGATATCGCGCACGCCGTCGGTCAGGAAGATCCAGGTCACGACCCCACCGCCGATGATCATCGCGCCGACAGTCTTGAGGCTTATCTTCAAAGATGACAGGGTCAGTTTCTCAGATTTGTCATCCCCGGGAGATTTCATCGTCCGCGCCATCCAGATGCGCAGCCCTGCAGCCATGGCATACAGGACCCCGGCAATGAGGAACATCAACTTGAAATTGAAGCGTCCGGCGAGGAAACCGCCCAGCGGCGGCCCGATAACCCCGGTGATCTGGAAAATCGAATCGGTGATCCCGTAAACGCGCCCACGATTTTCCTGTGTGGAATTCTCGGCGATGAATGCGCCGAAACTCGGCCCGACCAGGGCGAAAGGGATCTGGTTGATCGAAATCGCCAGCAGCATCCACTGCCACGTGGGCGCCAGGAGCATCGCCACGAAACCAAGCACCCCACCAATGCTGCCGATCGCAATGGCGCGCAGCCTTCCGATCGAGTCGGAGATCCAGCCGCCAAGGATTTGCAGACCGAGGGCCACGATCGATGTCAGGGAGAAGACCATCCCGACTTGGCTGATAGAAGCTCCGAGCTCATTGATATAGTTAGGGAGCAAAAATCCGTACATACTGCTGGATATGTTTGCGAGGACCATCGCGAACATGAACCAGCGTAAAATCGGCGTCAGCAACACCTGTCTGGCATTATTTTCCATGATAAAGATCTCCTTGCCTAGTCCCCCCGTTGCCTGATCCTGAATTGTACCGCGGTAAAGTGTTTCCTGTCTGGAGGTGGTATGATTCTTCGGGCAACAATGGGCTTCATCATCTTTGAATGGGTCAAATTCTGATTGCGTCCGGTGAGAGCAGAACGTCAACTCGTGGTTCTAGCGATACAATTTGCGCCGGACCGAACGATCTCACGGTTTCGAAAAAGGAGTCTCTCGTGACAGAAACCAAAAACAGCAGGATACAGCTACGCGAGGTCGAAGAGGCTGACCTGTCGGTTTTTTTTCAGAACCAGCTTGATCCTGAGGCCAATTACATGGCCGCTTTTACTGCAAAAGATCCGGCAGACCGGAAGGCTTTCGATAGTTTATGGGCAAAAATCCGTGCTGATAAGTCGGTCACTATTCGAACGATCATAGTTGGAGGTGAAGTCGCCGGGAGCGTCTTGAGCCATAGTTGGTTCGGTTTCTTGGAGGTCAGCTACTGGCTGGGTAGGGCGTACTGGGGCCGCGGGATTGCAACGGAAGCGCTGGCCGCGTTCCTTGAAATCCAATCGACTCGCCCGATTTTCGGGCGGGCGGCAAATGATAATGTTGCGTCGAGGAGAGTCCTCGAGAAATGCGGTTTTAAATTGGTGAACATAGAACGGGGCTTTGCGAATGCGCGCGGCGAGGAAATAGACGAAGTCGTGACGAAGCTGGAATAATTGCATATGTCGGCACAGAATACAACAATTCGATCTGTCGCTGTAATCGGCGCAGGCCCTTCCGGCCTGGTTGCTGTCAAAAGCCTGCTGGCGCAGGGACTTAATCCGATCGCTTTCGAAAAAAGCGTCGCAATCGGCGGTTTATGGCGATATGACGAGGCGAAGCCGGACGGAGGTGGGCTGGCCTACCGTTCTCTTATGGCCAACACGTCAAAGTGGATGGGCGTCTTCTCCGACCTGCCGTTTGACGCCGGTATCCCGGAATTTCCATCCAGGGAGCAAATGCTGCAGTACTTAAACCGCTATGCAGATCACTTTAAACTCCGTCCGCATATATGCCTGAATACAGAGGTGCTGCAGGTAATCCGCACAGAGCATGGACGGTGGGAAGTGCGCTTCCGGACCGAAGGTGCAGGTGAAGAATTTCGCACGTTCGACGCTGTCGTTGTCGCGAGTGGTTTTTATACAGTGCCGTATATGCCGGAACTGCCAGGGCAGGAGACATTCAACGGCGAAATACTGCATAGTGCTGCCTATAAGGGCCCGGAAGGCTTTGAGGGGAAACGTGTGGTTGTGATCGGCTGCGGCAGCAGCGGCGCCGATCTCGCTGCAGAGCTGGGCCCGGTAGCGGAGCAGGTCGACGTCAGCACTCGTTCCGGGGTCTGGTTTGTGCCGAAGATGGTGAATGGCAGGGCATACGATACTTACCGGACGCGTTTTAGTTCGAAGATGCCGGACGCTGTGTCAAAAAGCTACTTCCAGAGAATGTTGCTGGATTGCTATTTTTCGCTTGGTTTTTCTGAGAAGACGATCGAACAGCTGAATCTGCCGGAGTTCGACCTGGATCGGGGAAAGTTTATCCCGGCGACCGACATACTGCACCAGGTGCGCGCGGGGAGCGTGCGTATGCGAACGGAGATCGCCGAAGTTCGGGATTCAGAAGTGCGCTACACCGACGGGACAATTTCGCAGGCTGATGTGCTCCTTTTCTGCACGGGATATGGTTTGCGTTTCTCGTTCCTTGATGATGAAGTCATACGCGTCCAGGATCGATATACCATCAGTCTGTACCGGCAGGTTTTCCACCAGGAGTACGACAACCTGGCTTTTTTGGCGATGAATTTTGCGGGCGGGGCAGCGTTTCCGATGATGGAAATCCAGGCCCGTTGGATCGCTCGCGTCTTTTCCGGTGGTATGATGCTCTCAACTCCTGCAGAACGAAGCAAATGGATTGAGGCTTATTTTGCTGCACATCAAGAGGCCGGAACAGACCCGATGTCTCTTAAGCTGCTGGATTACCTCGGGGAAATGAGCGGCCTCCTCGGCATCCGCCCTGTAATCTGGAAACACCCACGCCTGCTGGGAAAGTTGATTTTCGGAGCGCACGTCCCGGCGCAATACAGGCTGGACGGTCCCGGCAGGTCAGATACGGCAGCGGAGATCATCGCCGATCAGGGTTATCTTACTGGTTAGCAGTGCGATTTGTCCGTTCTCAAGGTGATTAAACGGCAGGGTGCGATAGTATATAATTTATTCAATCTTCAATGAAGATGTTATTGAGCAGATAGAATCTTGTTAAAACAACGGCTCGGAGTTTTTATGTGCCAGGAGGTACCCATGACGGAATTTGTTTTCGACAGACTGAAATGGGTGCTGTTGCTGGCATTTTTGTTTTCAATTGGGTCTTATCAGGCATCCGCCCAGGAACCGTATACATTGGATCCTCAAGAGGCAGAAGCCGGCGCAGTGGAAGTGCACCTGGTGCTCCAGGGGGTAGGCCTTGGGTCATTTGGTGAACTGACCGATGTCGTTTTGAGCGATTACCCGCTCAAGTTTTTCTATGAAATTGTTGATGACCAGACGTTCTGGGTCTTCGTCGATTTCCCGATGGATGTGCCTGCCGGGGAACAGCGCATCATCTTTTTCTTCCAGGAAACCAGCCTCGCGTTCCCGTTTTTCATCTTCGGACCCGCGCAGGAAATCCCTGAGCTTCGCCTGGATAATATTTTTCCTGGGGAAGGCTTGATCGGGACGGAAGTGCTGGTCACGTTAGAAGGGGATGGATTCTCGCAGTTGGGTTCGCCGCTCCAGATCTTAATCGGTGGAATTGATGTCGGCTTCTTCGATTTTGTGCCCGAATCTGAGCAGGTAATGCGGTTCAGGTTTTTTATTCCAGAGGATGTGTCAGCCGGGGATTCTGAAATCGTGTTTATTTTTGAGGAGGCTGCTTTTGAAGAATACTTTTTCGTCGGGGAAATGATTATCGAACCTGGTCCGCCCGAACAACCACGGGAAACGACGCCAGGGGATGAGTTTCCCCGGTGGTTGCTGCTGGTGGGCGCCGTTATCGTGGGCGGAGGCATCCTGTTGTTGGGTGGGGGGATCGCCCTGGTTCGGCGGTTATCCGGGACCAGGGAACCGGTTGAAAAGGAAGAGTCGCGCCAGCCTGAACCCCAGAAACTGGAATTCCAACGCTACAAGGATTCCGGCGTCCAGCAGATCTCACCTCAGGACAGGCCGATTGCGCCGGACATGGATTTTAGGGTCGATACAAGCCATGTGCATATCGATACGTCCGTGGACCAGTCTGGTTCGATCGTAAAGGAAGACGGATAGCACCGGAGGGTTAACTATGGGCACGATAAAGGATTTTTTCCAGATGGACCAGGCTGCGTATGGATGGGTCACGAATGTCGTAAACAGCCGGGACTTTCAAGAAGTCAAGCAGCGCATCGCCAAAGAAATCAAAGGCGTGAAATTGACACCATCCTTCTACGAGCTTCTTATAAAGGAAACAGCTGAGCTGCTTGATATTGAAGGCGCACACCTCCTGATCTGGGCATGGCGGAAGCGGCGTGAGATTGTCAAATACCGGGATACGGAGAAATATCCACCGGAAAAAACGTACCTGGTGCCGCTTTTAGAACATTCATTAACCTCAAAGCATGCCGCAGCGGTTGAGCCGGTGCTTAATGAAAGGTCGTTAGGCCGGATCAAGTTTGACATTACACTGAAATTAAACCTGCAGGGTGCCGTGTTGAAGATCCGCAATGCAAAAATTGAGGAAGTCCGCTATGGTTCGTGCACCGGGGCTGGAGACATTTCCTATGCGGGTGTCAAAATTCTTGTGAAGGAATCTGCTCCGTACAATCTACCGAAGACCTATCAGCCGGAAAAACCAATCCCGATCTGACAATTATTCAGGGAGGCTCACATTAGATCGCGGTGTTCCGTAATTTTGGAGCACCGCGTTTGCTGTGGGATAATTACAGGAGTGAAATGCGTTTCATTGGAGAACCCATGAAAAACTTCTGGCCTTTTACCGCGAATTTCTTTATATATGCGGCTTTTGCCATCGTCGTGCCCTTTTTTGTGCTTTATTTCCAGGAATTGGGGTTTTCCGGTGAAGAGATCGGTATAATCGCAGGGTTTACACCGCTCGTGACGACAATCTCCGGGCCTTTTTGGACCAACCTGGCCGATCGGACCCGTAAATATCATCTCATCCTGGGGTTTCTCTTTGCATCGGCGATCCTGGTCCTGACGGTTTTCCCATTTTTTAACCTGTTTATGATCGTCTTTCTGCTGCTCATCCTGTTTAACCTGTTTGTGGGACCTTTCGTCTCTTTTATCGATACCTCGACCATGCACATGCTCGGTGATCGGAAAGACCAGTATGGTCGAGTGCGTCTTGGTGGGACGTTCGGTTTTGGTTTCGCAGCCGCACTTGCCGGGGGTATGGTTGAAAAGTACGGGATGCCGTCTGCATTCTGGGTTTCTGCAGCATTCTTTGGTATGGCGTTCATGGTTACACGTAAGCTGCGGTTCGCCGGGCAGGAAAAAACGGACGAAATTGAACCACGGGCAAACATCCTGTCACTGCTGCGCGAGCCTCGCTGGGCTGTGCTCCTGGCTGTTGCTTTCGTGTCGGGGATCGGATTTGCTGCCTCAAGCACGTATTTCTACCCGTATATGGCCGGGTTAGGCGCCAGGGAATCGTTGATGGGTATTGCCGTTCTGGTAGGGACCCTGGCCGAGGTGCCTGTCCTGTTCTTTGGCGGCTGGTTTTTTAAATTGTTTCGGCCCTTTACGCTGCTGATCCTGGCGACGGCCATGACTGGTCTTCGCCTGATCCTGTTAGCGCTGATCAATTCGCCGGAACTGGTGTTGGTGGTCCAGTTGATGAATGGGCTGACTTTTGTACTGATGTGGACGGCAGGCGTGGCTTATGCAGACAAACATGCTCCGAGAAATATGAAAGCGACTGTGCAGGGGCTTTTCGGCGCGATGAATTTCGGTATCGGCTCAGCTGTAGGGGGATTCATTGGGGGTCCAATCCTGGTGAGCGTGGGGGGGAATGGGTTATTCATGCTTTACGGGATAATCGTTCTGGCATTCGGTGCAGCGGCCTGGGTGGTTGGGGAACGTTTGAACGGTAAGAAGGCAGTTGCTGTGTTGAGATTGGGCGATTGAATCGTATTAAAAAATTCAGCGCCGCATCATGCGGCGCTGTCAGTCTGTATGCTTCATTTTCAACATGACCTTTCCTAAATCCCGACCAGCAGTGCGATCTGGAATGCCAGTGCAGCTGTGAGGACAGCCGAAACCAGGGGTTCCAACAGTCCTGGCTGCCGGCCGCCGGGCCCGAAGTCGTTGGAGTGATTGCCTTCGCCTTCGGTTGTGGTTTTCCGAATTCGGCGGGCGTTTGCGGATTCATCCAGGAGGCGTTGATGGGTTTGCCTGTTCAGGTTTTCGCTTGATCCGGGAAAGAATTGGGCGTTCATCGTGAACTCCTTTTAGATTAATTATCGTTTATGGTTAGTTCTATATTACAAGGATCGGGTTGTTTGATCAGTGAAGTGTGATACAGCGGGCTGTGATACGGGTCACATCTTTCTTTTAATAAATTTTTGCTCCGGATGGTTAGCGATATAAGAGGCTCAGTTCACTGGCCGCTGCCTGGATGATTTAATGAATTAAGGGACAAATTTTGCGGAAGTGGTTAAATAAGAACAGACCGGAAAATTTCACCGGTCTGTCGATTGCGAAGGAAGTCAAACTTAGAGTCTGACGACGTCTTGCGCTTGCAGGCCCTTCTGGCCATTCACGACGGAGAACTCGACCTGTTCGCCTTCGACGAGCTTTTTATAGCCGTCACCGAGGATCGCTTTGAAGTGAACAAACACATCGGTGCCATCCTGTCGTTCGATAAAGCCGTAGCCTTTAGCATCGTTGAACCATTTGACGGTTCCGCGTTCTTTCTCGGACATGATTTGGAACTCCTTTCAAAGTTTTATTTTGTCAAGCACACATTGTTCCAAATCAAAAGACAACTCTTTCTTATAGAACACCTGCTAGCAAGACACTGATTGTACACTATTTTTTTAGAAAGTATATATTTGAGATAGCCCAACTCCCACCTGGAAGATAAGAGATTCTTTACGATTTTTTGCGTCTTCAGGCATGCAGAATCCAGGTAGTCATTTTCCCTTTCCCTTTTACATCGATCTCACCTCGTTTCCTGGGCTGGAAATCGCCCTCGAGCAAATCCCGGATGGCGGATGAGACATGGATTTTGTTCGGTACACCGGTCGATTCCATCCGGCTGGCC
>JBFGQG010000089.1:0-10538 GCA_041564295.1 Anaerolineales bacterium
GCATGATCGCTTCAATTGCACGCCCGGAAAAGCCGGACCAACCGCCGTTGCTGATCTCCATCTGGGGCAACGACTTCACCATGCACGCCCAGGCGAACCGGGTGATGGCTGTCCGCACACGCCAGTCGATGCAGGCAGCCTCAGCTGTACACGCAGATTGCCGGCGCGATATCCGGTTGGCCTATGAGTGGGGTTTTTCGAAAACACAGCCTTTTATCGTCCTGCCCGGCGGCGGCGGTGTTCAACCGGATCTTTTTTACCCGCCTGAGACGCCAGGTAGCGAAGGCGAAACCTTGAATATTGTGCAGCCGCGGGGTATGCGCGCCTATGTCCAAAACCAGGCGTTCTTCAGATCAATTCCACTAGTTTTAGAACGCCACGCACACGCCAGATTTTTCTGCCCCGCCATGCAAGGAGAAAAGCAGGTCGAAGCATGGGTAAGAGAAATGGGTATCGGGCGTTCCGTCGAGCTTTTGCCGAAACTTTCCAGGCCAGCGATGGCCGATTTGTTCCGTCAGAGCCGGATAATGGTCTCGCCAACCATCCACGATGGGACGCCTAACACACTTCTCGAGGCGTTGGCATGTGGGTGTTTTCCGGTGGCGGGCAACATTGAATCGATCCGAGAATGGATCAACGATGGCGAAAACGGCCTGCTGGTTGACCCTGAGGACCCAGAATCAATCGCTGGAGGTTTGATCAACGCAATTGAAAGCCCGTCTTTGCTGGAGGATGCAAAACGGATCAACACAAAGTTGATCCGTTCAAAAGCAGACTATTCAACGGTGATGAGTAATGCCGAAGATTTCTACCGCCTGTTGATCAGCGGTTAAGATCTCAATTCCTCGGCCATCTGATAAATCAAAACGCATTGTTCGGTCAGTGCTTTGATCGATTCGCCCAGAGGCGTTGCCCTGCCTTGATTACTGGTCATAAATGGAACGCCCCTGTTTATCGAAGGTACAACCGTCGGTTTATCCAGTGGGATCACTGCCGCAAATTCTCTGTTGAGGTTCGCAGAAATTTTTTCAGGCGTAATATTAATTCGCTCATTGTACTGGTTCAAGATGAGCGAGATCTTATCCGGTTCAACGCCTAAATTCGGCGCCAGATCAAGCATTCGGCGAATATCATTGATAGAGGGGATGTCCTGCGTTGTGACCAGCAGGACCTGGTCGACGACGTCCAGAACGGATATCGTCAGGTCATCGAGGACAGAACTTGTATCGACGATCACATAAGCAAATTGGCGCCTGAGGATGTCAATCAGGGCAGAAATCTGCGAACCGGTCACTCCCTCCCCCTTCCCAAGCTGTTTCGGCGCCAACAACATCCTGACTCCCGAAGACTCATGCACAATGCAGGCTGATTCGAGCACTTCCAGGTCAAGTTCTTTTACGTTGATCGCCAGGTCTGCTACCGATGTCCTGGGAGATTCGTTGAATAACATTCCAATCCCGCCGTACTGCAGGTTGCAATCAATCAACGCGACAGATTTTCCGGTTGAACGGAGGGATACGGCCAGGTTTGCCGCCAGCATAGAACAACCGACACCCCCCTTGGGGCTGAATAATGCCACAGAAATGCCCTGCATTTTGCCGGATTCGCTATCCAGTTTACTTGCGGTAGTTTTAGCGATCCGTTCGATACGCTCACGTTCGGAACGCCCAATTTCAAACGCGTTTTTGACCGTCTCCAGCAGGTCATCGATCATCGGCGGCTTGATCAGGTAGTCCCGGGCCCCGAGTTGAAGCGCTTCCCTGAGATAACCAGGGTCGTCCTGAACCGTCAGCATGATGACCTGGGTAAGCGGCTTTTCCGCCCGGATCATGTTGAGGGCCTGTAGACCATCCATGTCCGGCATGTTGATGTCAAGGAGAACGACATCCGGCTCGTGAGCGATCGTTAGATCAACGGCTTCGCGTCCGCTGGCAGCAACACCGACAACTTCGATCGCCGGCTCGAAAAGCAGTAATTTCCTGATATTTTCCCTCGTTTGCTTGATATCGTCCGCGATAATTAATCGGATCTCGTTCCGAGCACCGAGTTTGGACAGCAGCGGTTCCATTCTGCGAGCTTCTTCCGGCTTTCTCCTACCCTCAGTGGGATCCGAGTCACCAATAATTTTTTCCACAAGGGCATTAGAGGTCGGCCGAGGTCTCGCAGGCGGACGAACATCTGCCGGAGGTGATTTTTCGACAAACTCGTCCGGGGCAATTAATGTATTGGGCTGTGTGGCCGGTTCCTGCTCCGGTTCTTCTTCAGTTTGTGATTTTCTTATAAATAATGATTTTAGAGGATTCAATTTTGAGGGACTCCTGCGTTCGACTTCTGTTTGCTTATTCCCGGATCCTTCGACTGCTTTTTCGCCTTTATTTTTCTTTTCCCGACGTCCAAATAGTCCCAGAAATCTTCTTTTCGGTTTTTTAGCTTCTTTTTTTTCTATTTTTCGTGAGGCCAGCGACAGCCCTTGCTCGGATTGTGAGAAATCATGCATATTCTCTGTGGCTGTTTCAGACCTGCCGATTCTATCCTGGACAAGGCTGACCCGTCGAAAACTGCCAGTATTGGTCTCCGGCACCTCAGCTACGAAGGAATCGTACTGTTCTGGGTAGTAAGCCTTTACAAAATCCCTCTGAAATTCATCAAAACTTTTCCCTTTACCAATATGTGTATAAAGTAAACTCCAGGCTTCTGCGTTATTGATTTCACGTTTGAGGATGTTATGAATTATTTTGCCCCCACGCGCAACATTGCCAGCGCCGAAGGCCTGGCGTGCCTTTTGAATAAGATCCTTATCGGTTTCAGCCATTTACATAAGAAATAATATCAATAAAAAAGAAAACAGGCGAGCATCGATAGTACTATCGATGCTCGCCTCCTTTATATCATGTTTCAATTGAAATCCGATTAAAAACGTATGGTGTTATCGATGACAGTTGTATTGCCAGGTATCGAATTTTTGCAACATAACAAAGGCGATCAAATATGAATGGCATGCCCCTGTACGGCATGCGCCATTTCCATCAGCGTCTCACTCAAGCTCGGATGAGCATGGACGTTCCGGGCGATCTCTTCTGCCGTCAATTCCATCATCTGCGCAAGTGTGAGCTCCGGCAGGAGTTCCGTTACTTCTGGTCCGACCATATGAGCACCCAGGATCTCGCCGTATTTCGAATCGGTGATAATTTTGACCCAGCCGGTGTAGTCACCCAATCCAAGGGCCTTTCCATTCGCCTGGAACGGAAATTTTCCTACCGCAATTTCGTACCCTTTCTCGACTGCCTGAGCTTCGGTATATCCAAATGATGCAACTTGAGGTTGGCTGTATGTTGCGCGGGGCAGCATGATATATTCAAGTGAATGGCTTTCAAGGCCTGCGATATTTTCTGCGCAGATGATCGCCTGCGCAGAGGCCACATGCGCCAGCATCAGCTTTCCGGTAACATCCCCTATCGCCCAGATGCCCTTCACGTTCGTAGCCATTCTGTCGTCAATGATGATATTGCCGCGCTCGTCCAGCGCCACACCGATCTCTTCGAGACCCAGATCTTTTGAATTGGGTTTAAACCCGGTCGCTACGAGCACCTGGCTCACCTCAATTTCCTGGTTCTCCTCGCCTGCACTGACGGTCACTTTTACGCCTTTATCTGTGACCTGCAGCGATTCGACCCGGTGGCCCGGCAGACACTTGATCCCGCTCTTTGTGAACGCCTTCTGTAATTCTGCGCTGACCTCTTCGTCTTCATTCGGCACTATTCGGTCCAGCATCTCAACCAGTGTAACGTCCGTGCCGTAGCTGTTCCAGATTGTGGCAAATTCTACCCCGATGGCGCCTGCGCCGATAACGACGACCGATTCCGGCCGGGACTCCTGAAGGATCGCCTCCCAATACGTGACAACCTTTTCTCCATCGACTTCCCAAACCTGCGGGACAGCAACACTCGCGCCCGTAGCTACAATAATATTTTCCGCCTGAAGGGTTTTGACGCCGTCTTCCGAGGTCACCTCGACTGTGTTCGCAGCAGTCAACTTCGCCATCCCCATGTGGACATCGATGTCATTTTTCCGCATCAAGAAGCCAACGCCTTTGGTCAGCCGGTTAGACACCTGCCGGCTGCGTTTAACGGCAACGCTGTAATCCAACTCCAGGTTCTCGAATGAAAAACCGAACTCTTTTCCGCGTTCTCGCAGGGTATGTGCTACTTCAGCATTCTTAAGCAGTGACTTGGAAGGGATACAACCGACATTCAGACAAACACCGCCAAGCCACTGTTTATCGACAATGGCCGTTTTCTTCCCCAACTGAGCAGCCCGAATAGCCGCGACATATCCGCCAGGTCCTGCGCCAACAACGATCACATCATAACTTTCCATGAAATCTCCTAATTTATTTTTTGATCAGACGATCAGGTTTCTTTTCGCCTGGAAGGATCAAGACCAATTTTCCAATTTTTCTTTGACAGCGCCGAGGAAATAGTCTGCTATAGCTCCGTCAAGAATGCGGTGGTCAAATGTGAACGAAATATACACCATCGGCCGAATGGCTATCGCATCATTAATGACAACAACACGCTTCTGCATCATCCCTACACCGAGGATACCGCACTGAGGCTGGTTGATAATCGGGGTAGCAAAAAGTGATCCGGAGGTACCGTGATTGGTCAATGTAAAGGTCCCACCACGCACTTCATCCGGCTGCAGTTGTTTTTGCCGGGCCCGCCGTGCAAGGTCGTTGACCTTCCGTGCGATGCCAAGAAGAGACAGTTCATCCGCCCCTTTGATAACCGGAACGATCAATCCGTCACCTTCGAGCGCGGTGGCCATACCGATGTTGATATCTTTATGCAGGTGGATTCCATCCTCCCCCCAGGAGGACTTTACCATCGGATGTAATTTCAGTGCTGCGGCGATCGCCGAGATGAAGTACGCCGTATATGTCAGATTGACTTCGTCCCTTGCAAACACTGGTTTATGCGCCGCCCGATGGGCGACGACGTTGCTCAGGTCGGCTTCCATCACCGTGGTCACGTGCGGCGAAGCTTGCTTACTCATGACCATATGGTCAGCAATCATCTTACGCATCGTCGATAACCTGACGACTTCACCGGGCAGGGCGGGTTCAGCGGGTTTTGAGAACGGCTGGACCGGAGCGGACCGCTCGGAAACGGGCGTCGCCTCAAGATAAGTCATTACATCAGATTTCGTGACCCGCCCGTCTTTGCCTGTTCCTGTTACCAGGTTTAAGTCCAGATTATGTTCTGCAACCATTTTTGCAACGACCGGGGAAATATATCCAAATTCAGGGTGGCGTCCTGGGCGAAGTTTCATTACGACCGGCGACACCTCGGCTCGGTCCGCCGCGGGTTCAGAGGCGGGTATTGCGACCGGCTCCTGCTTCGTTTCCGCGCGCGATTGCTCAGCCGACAGGCCAGCCGGGCTATCCGGTACCACTTCACCCGGTTCCCCGATCCACGCCAGCGTCGTTCCGGCTTGCACAACCTGGTCCGCGCCAGCCAGGATTTGCAAAATCGTTCCGCTTGCGGGGCTTGGGATTTCGGTATCGACTTTATCGGTATTTACTTCAACGAGCGGTTCAAATTCGCTGACTTCGTCTCCGACCTTCTTGAGCCATTGCGTAATCGTCGCTTCGTCGACGCTTTCGCCCAATTCGGGCATTAATACGGCAGTCGCCATATATTCCTCCGGATTTTTAGGTGGACTGTGCTATTTTACCAAAATTGGGGTTGTCGAAGGTTCATATGCGAATTCTAAAGGAGACCCAGTTTTTCAGCTTCTTTAATCGCAGCCGCGCGATTCGGTTGTCCAAGTTTGCTGAGGATATGCTTTGAATGACTGCGCACGGTCTCCTCAGTGATGGACAGCTGTCGCCCGATCTCCCTGTAAGTCGCAGTCGTGTTCATCAGAACGAGAATCTCCTGCTCACGGGGGGTCAGGATCGATTCTTTTGGAGCGGCATCCATCAGCATCAGCCGGTCGATCAAATGTCTTGTGACGGCAGGTTGCAGGTATGCGTCGCCTGCAGCAACGGTCCGGATCGCATGGACCAGTTCCTGGGGTTCGATTTCTTTCAAGATATAGCCGTCGACGCCTGATTTCAGGATCGAAATCACCTGTTCATCGAGTTCGGTTCCGGTCAGCATGATGATGTGTGAATCAGGAGCGGCATCCCTCAACAGCCTGACGTTGTCTTGTGGTTCACTATCCGGCATGATCCGGTCTAGCAAGATGATGTCCGGTCGAAGGCCGGCAGCAAGGTCTGCAGCATCTCTCGGGTGCCCGGCCTCACCGATGACTTCGATTCCATCCACCAGCCGCAGTACCAGAGCAAGACCCTTTCGAACCACAGCGTGGTCATCAACGATCAAGACGCTGACTTGCGGATCACTGCCCATTCTGCACCCCTTTTCCACTTTTCACGGGAATTGTGACTCGAATTTTCGATCCTGCTCCAGGCGCGCTGATGATCCGGCACTCGCCGCCTAAGGCCTGTGCTCGCTCGCGGATGCCGTGCAGGCCAAAATGTTCGCGGTTGTACTCCCTTGAAAGCGCGCTCTGAACGTCAAAACCTATGCCGTTGTCCTCAACGCTCAGTTCCATTACTTCAGGATTGATTTCAATACGGACCTTCGCTCTTTCGACTGCGGCGTGATGTAGAACGTTCGTAAGCGCTTCCTGGGTGATCCGGTAAAGATTTCGGCGAATAGCCGGAGAAAGCTCGTTGAATCCTCCTTCAACTTCGTATTCGATATTGAAAGGGACCAGCCGGAAGCAGTGCGAAACATAATGATTGAGATCCGATTTGAAGATATCCAGCGTGAGGCTGGAAGGCCAGAGATCGAAGATAGAATGCCGGACCTGGTCTCGCGTGAGGTTTGCAAGTGTCTGGAGTTCGATTAATTCTTCTTTCACGGCTGCGGCCTGCTCCGGCAGCATCCGAATGCAGGCGTCAAGCGAATATATCATGCCGAACAGCGATTGTGAGACCGTATCGTGAATTTCCCGGGCGATGCGGTTGCGCTCCTGTTCCACCGCGAGGTCCTGGGCACGTTCAACGCATAACATCGTCGTTCCAAGCGAAGTTGCAGCCTGGTTTGCGAGCGTGCGGATCAGCATATCTTGATCGCCCACCAGACGGAACCCTTCGTCAGCGACCGGGATCATCAGAACACCGACAGTCTGCTCATGGAATACCAAAGGAATGGCTAACAACCGCGAATCTCCGACCCATTCCTCAAGGACAGGGTGAAGACCAGGCAGTTCCATATGATCCAACAGCCGTGGTTCGCTGGTAGCCAGCACCTGACCGATCAAAGGGTGTTCCTGGCTATCAATATTTAAGGCTGGTTTCGCTGACACCCCTGTTTCGGCCACAAAAACACCGGCTTCCAATCCCTTCCAGGAATGCAGAAGCATCGTCCCCGGTTTGACAAGCCCAAGCAGCGCGCGGTCATATTTGAGGGATTGGGCGAGGGTCGTCAGTACTTGTTCCTGCATGGAGCGCACGTCCGGCGCGGCCTGCAGCAGGCGCGTCAGGTCGTGAATTGTTTGTAGACGCTCATGTGCATCAAAAAGCTCTACATTTTGGCGCGTCAACTCGGCCTTAGCGAACGAAGTCTCGCGGTTTGCAATCTGCAGATCCTGCGAGATTTTGGAAAGTTCACCGATCACTGCCGGTATCAACCAGATGCCAGCCATCTGAGTGATCCAAAGGGCAGGATTCGCAAATGCTGTTGCCATACCGCCCAGCGTGGTCACCAGGACAATATATAAAAACGTGTGAAGGCCGGCGGCTATCAAACCCCCGTTCAGGTGGAAGAAGAACGCAGCCGCAAGAAGCGGACTCAGACTGTACAAGTAATACGGGCCTTGCCCGGCACCTGAAAGGACAAAAACGCCAGTGCTGAAGAGGATGTCAAGAATAATTACCCAGGGTTGACGTCGCAGCAGGTCGTTTAACCATTGCACGTTGAAGGTCACGAACAAATTGACAAATATCACTGCCGATAATACCGGCAGTGAACCGACAACTCCCTCGCCGTCCGTTTTATTTATCAACAATAGAAAAGCAGGAGCCAGGCTGACCCAACGAAAAGCAACCAGGACTCGGAACAATCTTGTACTGGAGAAATCTTTGACCATTCGTCTCTCTCTTCAACAACTCGTGTAACAATGGATGCCCGTCCTAGACGGAGATCCCCTTCCGCACGACAATTATTCAAATAATGTCATTTTTTAGTTACAATAATTATAGATCGGATTTCATACCGGTCCGCAATCTTATTTTCAATCTCGTTCAAGAATTCAGGGGATAATTCATCCCCCCTGGGGGTGAAATTTAAATCCCCCTCTGGGGGTGATGTGTAATTACCAACTTTTCGTTATATTTCCGTTTGGTCCGTTCGGGTTTCGTCTCAAAGGCAAGGAGAAATACAATATGGATATTACCCAGATGGAGCAAATCACACCGATTCAGCTCTACGAACTCATGCTTAAAAACCACAACGTCCTGATGTTAGACGTTCGGAATGAAGATGAGTACGAAGCCTGGAAAATCGAGGGGAAATTCACACCGGACACAGTCAACATCCCCTATTTTGAGTTTTTTGAGAACGAAGACGAAGCGTTTTCCAGGGTTGAGCGAGACAGGCCGATCGTTGTGGTTTGCGCTAAGGGAGGCGCAAGTGATTTTGTCGCACTGCGGCTCGGTGAGGAAGGCATAAAAGCAGCCAACCTATCTGAGGGCATGATCGGTTGGGGGAACCTTTATATCCATCGCGTTATCGTACAGACACCTGAATTCGAGATATACCAGATCGACCGGACCGCTCGCGGATGCTTGAGCTACGTGCTCATCAGCGACGGTAAAGCTGCCATTATTGACCCCCTGCGCCATACAGAAAAATACACCGATTTTCTAGAACTGAAGGAAGCCTCGTTAGCGCTGATCCTGGATACACACGGCCATGCCGACCATATCAGCGGCGCGCCCGCGCTGTCTGAGCTGACCGGAGCGCCATATTACCTCCACCCGTACGATGGTATCCATCCATTCGATCTGCTTCCTGCGAAGCTCGTATACAGGATGCTTCATGACGGGATGAAGTTTTCTCTCGGCGACCTTTTGATTGAGACAGTCCACGTACCGGGGCACACGCTCGGCCAGGTAAATTTTCTGGTCAAAGCACCAAGCGGCAGGTCTTTTGTATTCACGGGCGACAACCTGTTCATCCAGAGTTTCGGCCGGCCGGACCTTGGCGGGCAGGGTCAATCCTGGGCACCGCTGGTCTACAACACAATATTCAATACCGTGGTTGAGCGGATACCATCAGATGCGCTCGTTCTGCCCGGGCATTTCGCCAAGCATGATGAAGCCAACGAGGATGGTACATACAGTAAACCACTTTCTGCGCTATGGAAGGAAAACGAAGATCTTTCCAGGCTCAATGAAAAAGAAACTTTCATTAATTTCGTGCTGGCCCATCTGCCGGACATGCCGGAACAGTATATCCAGATCAAGCGTATCAATGCAGGCCTCGCTGCCCCTGATGAAGATGAGGCAAGCGAATTGGAATTAGGTAAGAATATCTGTGCGCTTTCAACCGCATACGAATAATCGCTTCCAGTTGGACATTATGCGCACAATGAGACCGAAAAGGAGAAAAAGATGACTGACATTGCCTTCGATGAACAATTCGACGCCAGGGGACTGATGTGCCCGATGCCGCTCGTGAAGTCCCGCCAGGCAATCATGAAGATGGAGGTCGGAAAGACTCTCAAAATAGTTGCAACGGACAAAGGCAGCGTTAAGGACTTCCAGGGCTGGGCAAAAATGGCCAAAGATGTCGAATTACTGGCGCAAGAAGAAGAGATGGAAGGTGATAAGAAGCTTTTCGTCCACTTCGTCAAGAAAATCAAGTAAAGTAAAACAAAGCGAGGTTATAGATGACTGCTCTAACGATAGACACTGGTGTTGATGTTCAAAAGCTCATGGATCGGATTACAAACCTCGAAGAACGGCTCGAAGAAGTCGAATCCCAGATTCCTGCAAACCGAATCACGATCATTGTCTTCTCCGGGGACCTCGACCGGGTGCTCGCATCCCTCGTGATCGGTACAGGTGCACTCGCGCTGGGAATGGAAGTATCTTATTTCTTTACCTTCTGGGGTATCACAACGCTCAAAGACAATAAAACACTCGGCGGCAAAACCCTGTTTGAGAAGATGATGACGCTCATGACTCCTGCAGGGACCAAGGGCATGGGCGTCAGCAAAATGAACTATTTCGGAGTGGGCGCCCAGATGCTCCGGTCAATGATGAAAGAGAACAATGTCGAGTCCGTCGAGAGTCTTTTCCAGATGGCGAAAGATATGGGCGCCACTTTGTACAGCTGCACGATGTCGCAAGACGTGATGGGCATCGAATCTGAAGAACTGATTGACGGTACAGTCGACGCTGGAGCTGTCGCCATGCTTTCAGACGCAGTCGACAGCAAATTCACACTGTTCATTTAGCA
>JBFGQG010000090.1:0-10508 GCA_041564295.1 Anaerolineales bacterium
GATTCGAACCCCCGGTGGGCGCAAACCCACAGCTGTTTTCAAGACAGCCGCCTTAGTCCACTCGGCCATCCCTCCTGTTCAGGGTCCATGCCGGTCAGCGTTGAGCGCGGAATATTCTACCACAAGAAAGCGGTTCAACGAGTCTGCGCGCGGGCGAATCTGCGCTAATGTTAAAGGATTCGTCGGCTTGTGCACGAGAAAAGGCTTAATCGTCTGTTCTTATGCCGGCGGTTGGCAGTGGCTCATTGTTGAAGCCAGTAAAGAATGGGCGAGTCAGCGAACAGGTCGAATGTACGGGTTCGATCGACTCGTGTACGAACTCACCAAATCTGGTATAGACAACCGCTTCGAATCCAGCAACTATTCTTGATTCGAAGACTCGCCGGCTCGCTAAGAAGGCGCCTGTTCGGTCGTTTCACCGCTATCTTCGCCCTCCGCCGGAGGGACGGGTTCGATAGATATACCTTCAACGAGCAATTCCCATGCGACTGAAAGGTCTGCGGAGGCGAGATCGGGGGAATCGGGCAGACTGCCAAGCGCCAGGCTGAGCCGGTTTAATATTGGGCTGAGATCGAGACCTTCGAGGGCAGGATCGCCATCGAGGTCGATCAACAACGTCCTGGCTGCTTCTATGTCAGCAGCGGCGAGACCATAGTTAGCCTGGAAAGTAAAGACCTGGGCACGAGTCAGCAGGGCCATTGCTTTGACGACCTGCAGGTCGGCATAGGCCTGGTCCAGCGGGAAATCGTTCGCAGCGAGTTCGGCAGTGATGGCATCCAGCGATTCCTGGTTTCCGGTTAGTGTTTCCTGCAGTTCAGCAAAGGTTGCAGAGTTCTCGTTCTGTGCTTGCGCCAGGGCTTGGTCGAGTGCCTGCAAGGCCGTATCCAGCGCATTGACCTGTTCGGCCAGAGCTTCCTGTTCCGCTGCGAGGGGAACGAGCTGCTCCAGTTGGGTCTGCAACGAATCAATCGTGTTCAGGTTCGTATCGTTCTGGACTTCGAGCGCGGTGATGCGTTCCTGCAGTACAGCGAGCTGCCCGGAATATTGTGCGGCATCCAACTTGGCCTGTGCTTCGAGGTCAGCGATGGCGGCGGTGTTGTTGCGAACCGGCTCGAGGTAGGCCCGATCGAGAGCGGGGATGCCATAAGCGATACCGTAGTAGAGACCGGCGCCAACAGCGACTGCGAGCACCAATACGAAGGCGAGTCGTATGATGAACTTGAATAGGCCGCCCAGTCCGCGGCCGAGCTGGTCGATAAAACTATTCTGATTTTCGTTACTCATTTTTCCCCTCCGGGCTCAGGCCAAGCAGAAGTTCTGATAAACCGTCCAGGAAAGCCTGGAACCGGGTCGTGTCCGTGCGGATGGTTTCGACGGATTCGGAGACGGCGGCGATATCCGAGTTTAATAAATCAATGTCACCGGAAATCGATTCAACATCCTCTTCCACTGTTCCCAGCGTTGTTTCCAATGTTGTGACGCGTCCTCCGAGCGCTTCGAAATTGTCCATACGAGTGCGGAGGGCGGTGAGGTCATCATTAATGGTGCCGGATTGGGTCTGGAGATCTCGGACCGAGGTCTGCAGGTCGCGCACCTGTGTTGGAGAGGCGAAACGAAGGCCGTTATTGAGCGCGCTGAGGACGCTGAGAGTCAGCGCGACTGCCAGGATGAACGTAAAGAAGGCAACGGTGATCGACATCCAGAAAGCCTGGCCGCGCGTGATGTAATTTGGTGTTTTCGCTGGCGTGGGTGCCGGTTTTGCAGGCGCTGGTGTGGAAGCCGGTTCTGCTGCAGTTGGAGGTTCAACGTCTTCTTGTGTTTCTTTGTCCGTGATCGATTCATCTGAGACTGCTTCAGCGTCAGCGAGCGGTTCCATAACCAGGGCTTCTTCGAGTTCGGCCTCGCTAATCAGAATTTCATCATCAACCGCGGTTTCGATAGACTCTTCAACACGGTCGTTCGCGGTTTCTGGTGGTTCAGATGTGTCGAAAACCAGGAGGTCCTGGATTTTTTCGAGTAACGCGGGGCTGATCCCGGTTACACGTAGGAGGTCCTGCGCATCTGCGAAGGGCCTGGCAGCCTGGATGCGTTCGGCCAGTGCTGGTCCGATACCGGGGAGGGTGCGTAATTCGTCCGTTTCCGCGGTGTTGGGGTTTAATAAGGTTGTCTGGTTCATATGTGCCTCCAGTGGTCTCTATAAACAAACAGTTGATTAATTTTAAGGCTTTTTCGAAATCTCGTGACCCCAAGACATGGCAAGTCTTAAAGACATGCCATGTCTGGTGTGATTAAGCATGCTATACTTCCCGACACGGCAACATCACTCAGGAGGAATGCATGTCCAAACTCGATTGGATAGATGATGAGCTTCAAAAGCTACGCGATTCGGGCCTCTACAACCACATCCGAACGCTCGGTTCCGCACAGGGGGCATGGCTAAACGTTGACGGAAAACGCGTACTGAATTTTTGTTCCAACAATTATCTGGGGCTGGCAAACCACACCCGCTTGAAACAGGCCGTTGTCGATGCGATGCAGACTTACGGCGTCGGGCCAGGCGCCGTGCGCACGATTGCCGGCACTATGGACCTGCACGTCCAGTTCGACCGCCGCATGGCGCAATTCAAAGGCGTCGAGGCAGCGATTTCGCTTCAATCCGGCTTCACGGCAAACCTCGCCGTCATCCCCGCGCTGGTAGGGAAGGAAGACGCCATCGTTTCCGATGAACTCAACCATGCCAGCATTATCGACGGTTGCCGGCTCTCCGGCGCGAAAATCCTGCGTTACGCCCACTGCGACCCGGAAGACCTCAACCGCGTCCTTGGCGAAAACCGCCCCTCTTACCGCCGCATCCTGGTCGTCACCGATGGCGTCTTCAGTATGGACGGGGACGTCGCTCCACTCGACAAAATTTACGAGATCACCAGGGGTTTTGACGCCGTCCTGATGGTCGACGATGCCCATGGCGAAGGCGTCCTCGGCCGCGGCGGCCGTGGTATCGTCGACCATTTCGACCTCCACGGCAAAGTCGATGTGGAAGTCGGTACACTTTCGAAAGCGTTTGGCGTTATGGGCGGAGTGGTTGCCGGCGATAAAAAGATCGTCGAGTGGCTGCACCAGCGCGCCCGCCCGTTCTTGTTCTCGTCGGCGATGACGGTGCCCGATGTGGCGGCCGGGCTCGCCGCAATCGATTTGCTCGAAGAGTCGACCGAACTGGTGGACCGGCTCTGGTCCAATGCAAAGTTCTTCAAAGCCGAAATGCGCAACCTCGGGTTTGACACAGGTGTCAGCACGACGCCCATCACGCCAGTCATGCTCGGTGAAGCACCACTTGCACAGGAATTCAGCCGTAAGCTCTACGAAGCAGGCGTATTCGGTATGGCGATCGGTTTCCCAACTGTCCCGCGCGGCAAAGCCCGCATCCGGGTCATGATTTCCGCTGCACACCAGCCGGACGACCTGGAGCGCGGTCTCGAAGCCTTCGCCGGAGTCGGGCGCTCCCTTGGTGTGGTTGCCTGACCCTGGTCTATTGTTTATCCGTTGGGATGGAGAAGCATTCCCCTTCTTCGTTTCATAATGTCACTTGCTATAATAAGGCTCATTCATGAGCATTTTCTCACCCAGGTTGTTTAAAAGAGGTGGATAGAAACGCGTTGATCGCATATAATTTTTGAACTTATCTCTTGGCAAAAGGTAGATAAATCAAAACCAAGGAGGTGATTTGCCGGATCGTTAGATCGTCCACCAATCGATTTCTGTTACTTTTAATGAACATTTCTCTGGAGGAGAAAACATGTACCGAAAACCAATCTTTTTTATCCTTGCCATCCTGATGATGGCTGTTCTGGTCCTGGCTGCCTGTCAGCCGGCTGCACCAGAAACGACTCCTGAGGTTGCACCAACCGAGGAAATGCAGCCCACCGAAGAGATGGAGCCGACCGAAGAAATGCCTCCGTGGGAAGCCATGTCGGTTATGGCGCCGAGTTGTGACTACGGCGGCAAGATCAACTCCATCGAAGCCGTCGATGAGTTGACCGTCAAGTTCTCCCTCTGTAAACCCGATCCCGCCTTCCAGGCCAAGATCGCATTCACCCCGTTCGGCGTTTACCCCTCAGAATGGATCATGGAAAACGCATCCAATCCTGAGGTGCTGCTGAGTGCTCCTGTGGGCACCGGCCCATGGAAGGTGGACTCCTGGAACCGCGGTGACAGCATCGTCTTTTCCCGCTTCGATGATTACTGGGGTGCTGCGCCTGCTTACTCGACCCTCGTCTTCCGCTGGGCGACTGAAGGTGCTGCCCGCCTGCTCGAACTGCAGACCGGCACCGTGAACTTCATTACCAACGTCAGCCCGGATGACTTCGAAACTGTTGAGTCCAATCCCGACCTGCAGCTTCTGCGCGTTTCGAACCCGAACGTCCTTTACCTGGCGATGACCAACACCTTCTCGCCGTTCGACAACTTGAAGTTCCGCCAGGGTATCGCGATGGGTATCGACCGCCAGCGCATCGTTGATAACTTCTATCCGGAAGGATCTGAAGTGGCCAGCCACTTCACACCGTGCAGCATCCCGAACGGCTGCGCCGGAGACGAATGGTACGACTTTGATGCCGCTGCCGCCCGCGCCCTCGTTGAAGAAGGCCTGGCCGAAGCCGGTATCGAACTGCCTTTCACCACCACGATTTACTATCGTGACGTCTTCCGCGGCTACCTGCCGGAACCGGGCCTCGTGGCCGTCGAGTTCCAGACCCAGCTGCGTGATAACCTGGGCATCGAAGCTGACGTTGTCGTGATGGAGTCCGGCGAATTCATCGCCGAGTCCACCGCCGGCAACCTGGACGGTTTCTACCTCCTTGGTTGGGGCGCGGACTACCCGCACGTGACCAACTTCCTCGATTTCCACTTCTCCGCCACGAACCCGCAGTTCGGCGACCCGCATCCCGAGATCTACGAGGTCCTCGAACAGGCTTCCCAGATCGCCGTTGTAGCCGAAGCCGAACCGCTTTATGTTGAAGCCAACAACAAGATCCGCGAACTGGTCCCGATGGTGCCGATCGCTCACGGCGCTTCTGCTGCCGCAGCGCTCAGCTCGCTGGATGGCGCGTACTTCCCGCCTTTCGGCGCACCGAACTTTGCGCTCATGAACCCCGGTGGCGACACCCTCGTGTTCATGCAGAACAACGAGCCAATCAGCCTTTACTGCGCTGACGAGACCGACGGTGAGTCCCTGGCTCCGTGCCAGCAGGTCGTTGAGACCCTCTTCAACTACAAGACCGACTCCGGCGATACCGAACCTGCACTCGCAACGGAATGTGTCTCCAATGAAGATGCGACGGAATTCGTCTGCACGCTGCGCTCCGGCGTTGTGTTCCACGACGGCTCTTCGCTGGACGCGAACGACGTTGTCGTCTCCTGGATGGCAGGTATCGATGCATCCAGCCCGTACCACACGGGCAACACGGGTGTCTTCGAATACTTCTCCTACCTGTGGGACGGCCTGATGAACGCTCCGGAAGAATAATCCGGAAAAAGTTCCGTAGGATTTCGCGGGGTGGGCAAAACGCCCACCCCGCGTTCTAAATTCATAAAAATCAAAAATGATCAATTACACTCTCAGGCGCCTATTCCTGGCTATACCGGTAATCATCGGCATTCTCGTCGTGACTTTTTTCCTCCAACGCGCCATCCCGGGCGATCCGTGCACATCCATACTTGGGGAGAAAGCGACTGTAGAGGCCTGCCGGCGGTTCAACGCTTTGAATGGCTTTGATAAACCACTTGTGAACTGCTTCAGCGCAAGTAAACCCTATACTTTTGAAGTCGAGAACTGTGCGATTAACCCGCTGGATACCCAATTTTTCTTCTACATGGGCCAGGTCAGCACAGGTAATTTCGGTGATTCGATCCGCTTCAGCCGCCCGGTATCCAAAATCCTGATTGAACGGCTGCCAATGACGATCGAATTGGGCGTGGTTGCCCTGGTCCTGGCGATTATTGTCGGCGTGCCGGCCGGGATCATTTCGGCAGTTCGGCAGAACTCACTGGTCGATGTGACCACCATGATCGGCGCAAATATTGGCGTATCTATGCCGGTTTACTGGCTCGGTTTGATGATGGCCTACGTATTTGCGCTGCTTTTGAAAGATACCATTTTATGGCTTCCGCCCTCCGGGCGTCTGACCGCAGGCCTGGTCTCCATACCTTATTATGAAGTCTGGGGCTGGGATGTTGAGGCTGGAACAACATGGTTCCAGTTCCTTGATTTCATTTCGAACCTCTTCATTTTTAACGCGTTGATTACCTTTGATTGGAAAGTGTTCTGGGATGCTATACAGCACCTCATCTTGCCTTCGATGGCATTGAGCACGATTCCACTTTCGATCATTGCCCGTATTACCCGGTCCAGCATGCTCGAGGTGCTTCGCCAGGACTACATTCGGACTGCGCGTGCGAAAGGCCTGTTTGAAAGGTCGGTGATTGTCAAACATGCACTGCGCAATGCACTGCTGCCGGTTGTAACGATCATTGGTTTGCAGTTGGGTACGCTATTCGCTGGGGCCCTGCTGACAGAGACGATTTTTGGTCTGGCCGGTGTCGGGCGGATGCTCTTCGAAGCAATTACGGCCCGGGATTTCCCGATCGTACAGGCGTTTACAGTGGTGATTGCCGTCGGTTACGTTATGGTCAACCTTCTTGTGGATCTTTCATATGTCTTCATTGATCCACGGATACGCCTGGATTGATTTGTCTATGTCTTCTACAGTCATTGAACCAGTTTCCCTCGATATATCCTTAGAACGGGATTATCGTTCTAATAGTCTCTGGCGGCTGACATTACGCCGTCTTTTCCGCCAGCGCTCTGCCCAGGTCGGGATGGTGATCCTCGGATTTCTCATCCTGGTGGCTATTTTTGCGCCTCTAATTGCGCCTTATGATCCTGAGCAGGTGCTGATCGGGATCGAGAATGTCAAAAAGCGCCAGGCGCCCTGCATCCACCTGCTTGGTTGCCCGAAAGACCAGCCTCAGCACATTATGGGAATAGACGGAAATGTGCGAGACACGTTCAGCCGCGTGATTTACGGCGCCCGCGTTTCGTTGCTCGTTGGGGTTACTGCCGTCAGTTTTGCAATAACGACCGGCACGATCCTTGGATCGATCGCAGGGTACGCGGGAGGGCGTACGGACAACATCATCATGCGGCTTATGGACGTGCTCCTGGCTTTCCCGTCGCTGCTCCTTGCGATCGCCATCATCATGGTCCTCGGACGGGGGCTGCAGAACGCCTTGCTTGCCATTGCGATCGTCAGCATCCCGGTGTATGCCCGTGTTGTCCGGGCTGGTGTGCTCACGTTAAAATCATCGGAATTTGTTGAAGCGTCCCATGCCCTCGGCGCCAGTCATATCAGCATCCTGTTCAAACGGATCCTTCCGAACGCGCTGCCGCCGTTGATCGTGACCGGTACACTTGGCGTTGCCACGGCGATCCTCGATGCCGCAGCACTGTCGTTTATAGGATTGGGAGCACAACCACCAACTCCCGAATGGGGCACAATGCTCGGCAGCGAACGCAACCAGGTTTTTACAGCCCCTCACCTCGTTTTCTTTCCCGGCATTGCGATCATGATCACGGTGCTTGGCTTCAATCTGCTCGGTGACGGGCTCCGGGATGCACTGGATCCCCGGCTTTCACAATCCGGCGAATCCTGAGCGGGTTTTTCAAATCTGCCCAAAATTAGACCAGGAAGCGAGATCCCTCGAAGAAATCTCGCTTCTTGATTTTTCTGCCTCGAACAGGATTTTCCAGGCTGCTGGCCTTTGACATTCTCCTACCCAAAAGCTACAATGAACACGATCATTCGGAGGATCCCAGTACAGGCGTGTGAGCACGGAAAGAATCATCAACCTGCCGGATGCCTCTTAACGGAGTTTCTATGAGTCCCTGGGCCGGAAAATATGTCATCGGTTTGACCGGAAACATCGCTGCGGGAAAAAGTGTGGTGCGCAGAATGTTGGAGCACCTGGGCGCGTTTGGCATTGATGCGGACGCGCTCGCCCATATGGCCATCGCAAAAGGGGCGCCGGGTTACAAGGCAGTCGTCTCGAATTTCGGCAGGTATATGCTGGATAATTCCGGACAGATCAACCGCGCCCGGCTTGGGCGGCTTGTCTTTTCCGATCCCGAAGCGCTCGCAATTCTCGAAGGGATCATCCACCCGCTGGTCCGTGAGGCGATCGACATGTTCGTGCTGCGGACAAAAAAGAAAGTGGTCGTTATCGAGGCGATCAAACTCCTGGAAGGCGACCTGCATAAAGCTTGCGATTCGATCTGGGTTGCACACGCCTCAACAAACGTCCGTTTGCAGCGTCTGGTCGAAAAACGAGGAATGAATGAACCTGAAGCCCGGCAGCGGATAGCAGCCCAGGGTAATCCGAATGACAAGCTTGCTGCGGCAGACGTGGTCATTCGGAACGAAAAGTCATTTGAATACACCTGGACGCAGGTTTCCGACGCGTGGGAAAAGATTTTCCCGGCGAGACATGAAATCTCGCATGAACCTGAGACACGCGAATCTGTTTCACTCACCGTGCAGCGAGCCCGTCCGTCGCAAGCGGAACAGATCGCGCAGCTGGTGGGACGCGTCAGCAACGGTGAAAAGCAGATGACGCGCAGCGATGTGATGGAAGCATTCGGCGAAAAGGCATTCTTGTTGCTGTTTCGAGGCGAAATGCCTGTCGGTCTTATCGGCTGGCAGGTTGAGAATCTCGTCACCCGTACAACCGATTTTTACCTGGAAAACGGCGTGCCACTTGCCGAGGCCGCTGAACAGCTCATCAAGCAGGTCGAAGAGACTTCGCGCGAACTTCAGAGTGAGGCCTCGCTCCTGTTCCTCCCTGTGGATTTCGTTGAGGATGACGGCATCTGGCGAGATTTGGGGTATGAGAAGAGCAGTATTGATGCGCTCAGCGTGCGTGCGTGGAAGGAAGCGGCCCGCGAGTCATTCGTGCCCGGGACGGAATTGTATTTCAAACAACTGCGCGTGGACCGGGTGCTGCGGCCAATCTGACTGTTTCGATCTGCGTATAGACATAATTAATTGGACCTGAAATCGACCAGAACCTGAACATGGGACACAACACTAGAAATGTCGGCATGGGATGTAATGGCGAAAGCGGGGGAATACAGTAGAATCTATCTGTGAGCAGCATTCTCGACGAATTCTTATTCATATTACAGCGTTTAACCTGGACCAGTGCTCTAGATATTTTGCTGGTCGCAACCGTTATTTTTGGTATTTTGCTCCTCGTGCGCGATACCCAGGCGGTCCTCGTCCTGCGCGGTGTGGTTATCATCCTCGTCTTTTTGGGCGTTCTGGTCAGTTTTGAAGTGCTCCCGGCATTTTCCTGGCTGGTCAGCATCACGCTACCAGCGCTTGTCGTGGCGATTCCGGTCATTTTTGCGCCGGAAATCCGGCGTGCGTTTGAGCGCATCGGGCGCGCGAGCAATATTTTTGATTTTGCTGGCGATATCCAGGGAATGCAGGAAGTGATCGACATTGTGGTGCGTGCGGCAGAGCAACTCGCCGACCGGCGGCATGGGGCGTTGATCGTAATGCAGCGCCTCGATTCCCTGGCAGGTTATGCCGAATCAGGGATAGAACTCAACGCGCGCGTCAGCGAGAAACTATTGCTTCAGATTTTCTATCCGAACACGCCGCTCCATGACGGCGCCGCGCTTCTCGTCGGCAGCCGTATTTCCGCGGCGGCCAGCGTGATGCCGCTTGCGTCCGGAAACATCCAGCCGCATTCCTCACGCAGGCAGCTGGGTACGCGCCACCGCGCGGCCCTCGGCATATCTGAAGCCACAGATGCCATCGCCGTCGTTGTATCGGAGGAAACCGGCGTAATATCCGTAGCTTCTGGTGGCCGGATCATTCGCAGGCTCGATTCAGAACGTCTCAGGAATCTGCTTGTCGGTTTCTTTGAGCCGCTGGAATCGCGCCAGGGTGTTGAAAGCATCTTATCGCGATTGTTCTCACGGAAAAAGCAGGGGGGCTCTTGAGCAGCAATTCATTTTTACGATGGTTCAATACAAACCTCGGCTTAATGCTTCTCGCCCTTGTGCTTGCATTCATCGTCTGGCTGTCTGCAGTGATCAGTGCAGATCCGAACGAAGAATGTTCGACCCCGTCCATCGTACCTCTGCAGGTCAACGGGCTCGAAGAGGGTATTTTGCTTCTTGGAGACCTCCCGACCAGCGCGAATATCGCCCTTTTTGCGCCGCGATCCGTCTGCAGGCGGATGGCGGAGCACGCCCAATCTGTCGAGGCCTACATCGACCTGGATGGCTTGGGACCAGGCGAATACAACATACAGGTCGCCTATGTCGTTGATCCGCAGTACCAACCGGTACAGGTGCTCAATTTCACCCCAAGCACATTGGCCATTACGTTAGAGGAATTCGTCACCCGGACGATACCGATAACGCTCAAACTATCAGGTGCACCGGC
>JBFGQG010000091.1:0-10405 GCA_041564295.1 Anaerolineales bacterium
GGATCAGGGACCAGTGTGGATGTAGACTCAGGCGCTGGAATCGGTGTTATGGTTGCCGGCACTAATGTAGGGGTAGCTTCCGGCGCCGTTCGAACGCAGGCGCTGAGCATCAAGGTGAGTGATAGGAGCACGATTCGTATCTTTGTTTTCAGCATAAAGCAGCACCGATCCAGAAATATTTTAGTTTTTCAAGAAAGCCGGGTCCTTATTTTCCATGCGATGGGCGAAATAATTCGGTGAGATTATAATTCGTTGGGTCTATTTGCGCCCCGGTTGAAAAAGGGAGCCGATTTCTCGTAATTGCTTAGGAGTGACATGCTGAACTTATCCGGTCATGATTTGACGATTGAAGATGTTGAACGGGTTGCCCGTCGAAACCTGAAAGTATCAGAATTGAATTCAGATGTTTGTGCAAGGATGGAATCCAGCCAGATGTGGGTGGAATCTGCCGTCAAAGCAGGAGACGTAATATACGGTGTTACGACAGGTTTCGGCCCCTTGGCCACTACGAGCATCAAACCAGACCAGGCCAGGCAGCTATCTCGCAATCTGGTGTTAAATTGCCTGACAGGGGTTGGCGACCCATTGCCTGTAGATGTTGTTCGCGCGATGGTTCTGATTCGCGCAAATTCCCTTGCGAAAGGTCACAGCGGTGTCCGGCCGGTCGTTGTCAACACGCTGATCAAGATGCTCAATGCTGGTATAACGCCTATTGTTCCTGAAAAAGGTTCACTAGGGGCCAGCGGCGACCTCGCACCGTTAGCACACATCGCGGTGGTAATTTGCCGGGATCTGGATGAAGACGGCTATTCCGGCGAAGTCTGGTACGGTGGGAAGCGCGTGACAGGCGCAGAAGCTATGGCGAAAGCCGGGATCCCAAGGTTAGTGCTTGCAGCAAAAGAAGGCCTTGCCTTGACTAATGGTACTACGTTTATGGCAGCTTGCGGGGCACTGGCCGTTTATGATGCTGAAAAACTGGTCAACCAGGCAGAAACTGCAGCTGCACTGAGTTTTGAAGGCCTCCTGGGGATCACTTCAGCTTTTGACCCGAGTTTGCATGCCGCAAATGGCCAACCTGGCCAGATACAATCTGCAAAAAACCTCCTTGATCTTCTGGAAGGCAGTGAACTGGTCGATTCTGCCCCTCATAAGGTGCAGGATGCATACAGTCTTAGATGCACACCTCAGGTGTTAGGCCCAATTCGGGATGCAATCGAGTTCATTCATGAAAGGTTTACTGCCGCAATCAACGCGGCATCTGACAACCCCCTGATCTTCCTGGACAAAGGCGCTGGTCGCGCAGTTTCTGGTGGAAATTTCCACGGCGCCGGGCCGGCGATGTGGCTGGATTTCCTGGGTATAGCGATCGCTGAAGCTGGAAGCATTTCAGAAAGACGGATATTTCGCATGTTAGATCCAGGCTTAAACGGCGGGTTGCCTTCGATGCTCGTCAGGACGAGTGGGTTAGATTCCGGCTTGATGATGCCGCAATATACGGCAGCCGCCTTGGTTTCGGACAACAAAACTCTCGCGCATCCGGACAGCGTTGACTCGATCCCTTCCAGCGCAAACCAGGAAGACCACGTGTCGATGGGCGCCAATGCAGCCAGGCATACGCTTGAAATTATTTCCAATGTCCGCAAAATCATCGCGATAGAACTTATGACCGCAGCCCAGGCAATCGATCTGCGACCTGATGGGGTCTCGCGGCTCGGGAAGGGTACCAGGAGCGCTTACGAAAATATTCGCCGGCGGGTGCAGTTTCTGGAACATGACAGGCAAACGGCTCCGGATATTGGGGCCCTGGAAGCCCTGCTGTTTGAAGAATCAATCTAATGATTGGAGATCGGATGGACGAGAAATTCTTTGCATTTTTGCGCGTGATTGATCCGGAAGACAATGTGACAGGCGGTGGAGCAGCCTCAGCTGTAGCTGGAGCGATGGGTGCTTCACTTGTCGGTATGGTTGCTCGGTTGTCTGCCGGGAAGAAAAACATGCCTGAGCCGGATTCTTATTACCGGGCGGTGGATCAAAAAACCCAACGGCTTATGTTGGATCTGTTTGAAGGGAGCAACGCGGATTCCCGTGCATTCGATGCGGTCATGGCAGCATATCGCCTTCCGAAGGAAACGGACGAGGAAAAAGCGGTGCGCATTGCTGCCATACAGACGGCTACGATCGGTGCAACTGAAACACCGGTCCAGAATGCAGAAAAATGCGCGCAGGTCCTGGCTGCAGCCAGAGAATTAGTGGGGCGCTCGAATGCAAATGCGGCATCGGATCTGGAATGCGCGATATTTCTTGCGGAGGCCGGTCTCAAGGGTGCATTGTCAAATGCAGACATCAATATTCCGGCCATCAAGGACGAAAAAATCGCCGCACGTTTTCGAGAAAGAATTTCCGTTCTTCGGTGAAATTTTCATCGACAATTGTGGATACAGATCAACCGACGATTTTACCTGAATCGATCCGGATCACTCTTGTTGCAAAATTTTGGATGAAGGCGCGATCGTGAACTGCTGCTAGCACCGTCCCTGGGAAAGCATCGAGAGCAGCCTCAAACTGTTCTCGGGAAGGGATGTCGAGGTGATTGACCGGCTCATCCAAAACGAGAAAATTCGCTCCCTCAGTGACCAGACCGGCAAGGATCAATCTAGCCCGCTCACCAAAACTCAATGACGTGAGCTGTCGCAGGGCATCGTCTCCTTCGAACAGGAAATTATGCAAGAAATTGCGTGCCTCTGTCTCAGACATCGGATTGGTGCGTCGAATGTAATTCAAAGGTGTCTGGTCCGGCGGTAGCGTTTCTTGCTCCTGCGGCATATATCCGAGTTTGACGCTGGAACCAATTTTTATTCTGCCTGTTTCTACCCTCAAAAAATTTGCAATCAATTTAATCAAGGTTGATTTTCCACTTCCATTTGGGCCGACCAGCGCGATACGCTCCCCATAACGGATTATAAATTTTGCATTATTCAAAACCGGTGTGCTGTTCTCGTAGCCGAAGGTGACGTTTTCCATGTCCAGCACGACCTGGCCTGAACGGATTTCCTCGTCAAATTGAAGTTTCATTCGCCAGCCTTTTTTCGGTTTTCCAACACGATCCTCCGCATCCAGGTAACGGTTAAGTTTTTTCTCCCTGCTTAAGGCTTTTTTCGCAACCTTCTTGGCATATCTGCGGACATTTGGCTGGCGAGAGGTCGTCGTCAACTCCACGCTTTGTGCGTGCATTTTTGT
This sequence comes from Anaerolineales bacterium, assembly GCA_041564295.1. Classification (GTDB taxonomy): domain Bacteria; phylum Chloroflexota; class Anaerolineae; order Anaerolineales; family JABWBV01; genus DATDOR01. The sequence continues at coordinate 3,238 of JBFGQG010000091.1, forward strand.
CTTGTGGATGTCCGCTTTTAGTCTTTTGATTTCCGACTGTTGGTCCTGCCACTGCTGCCAGTTTTTTGACAATTCTTGGGCAGCCAATTCGGCATAATACGAATAATTGCCTGCATATTCACGGCTGTTGTGAGTTTCCGGATCGATCACAACGACGCGCGTCACTGTTCGGTCCAAAAAAACACGATCGTGGGAAGCGAGCAGAACCCCGCCGGGGTAATCGCTTAGAAAGGATTCGAGCCATTCAAGCGCATCGATATCGAGGTGGTTGGTCGGTTCATCCAGCAGTAAAAGGTTGGGTTCCGCCAGCAGAACTGCCGCCAACCCGATTCGCGTTCGTTGCCCGCCCGATAATTCTGAAACCGGCCGGTCGATAATATTTTCTGAAAGCCCCAGGCCGCGCAGGAGCTTTTCAATCCTGTTTTCCACTGTGTAACCGCCATGTGCCTCGAATCGTTCCAGCGACTTTCCGTATTCGGCAAGGACATATTCCAATGCTTCGCCTTCCAGGGAAGCCATCCTGCTGGTTGCGCTGGCCAGGGAAACGCGCGCAGCTTCCCATTCCGGCAAACCGTTCCGGATGACCTGGCCAGCGGTCAACGAATCGTCGAATGGAAGTCCCTGGGGGAGATAACCGACTGTCGTTCCGGACGCGACCGATACTGATCCGGAATCGTAAGAATCCTCGGCAGCTATGATGCGAAGCAGCGTTGATTTTCCACAGCCGTTTGGTCCGATGAGTCCCACGCGTTCGCCTGCGTTGACGACAAAGCTAACGTCCTCTAATAGGGTGTCTGCGCCGAAGGATTTGTTGATTTTGTATATATTTAGCATTTTTTCCGAATCCGCTTGCAGTTAAATCAAAAAGCCGCAGGTACACCTGCGGCCATTGAATATTTTACAATGAATTAGCCCACATCCCGCCGTGGCGGGACACCAGAAGGTGCACGAACTCTCGTTATTTGTGGAGGCTCTTGAACATTTTCAGATATTCCGTAATGTATACTTCAGTTATTCAAATAATTTTACCACGAGGATAATAGTGAGCGAATTTCCGCCGAAAAACTACATTCGTACCGCATCCGCCGTCGAAGGGATTGAAGTCTTCGCGCCGCGGCCCCTGGAACCCGATGAAAGTCCAGAAATTGTCGATTTCCACTGTCCGCAGTGCGGTGCAACCACCGCCTACAGCCTTGAAGACGGCGGTTTGAAGTGTGCGCATTGCGGGTATTTTGAACCCCCAGCAAAAGAGATTGTGGGTAGAGGTGCACAGGACTTTGAATTCAAAGTGGAAGCCCTTGCAGAGTCTGCTCATGGTTGGGGTACGCGCCGCAGCGATCTTGTTTGTGAGAACTGTGGGGCCGAGACCTCATTCCCTCCAGGGACGCTGTCTACCCGCTGTGCGTTCTGCGGTTCAAATAAGGTCCTTCAACGAGAGGGGCTGCAAAGTTTCCTCCGACCGCGTTTCCTGATCCCATTTCAACTGGATGAAAATCGCAGCTTAAAAATTGCGAAGGAGTGGTTGGGAAGCAGCTGGATGGTACCGGACCATGTCAAAAGCAATTCATCTCTGGAGGCGTTTACGCCGGTTTACATTCCATACTGGACGTTCGACGCAGCTGCGTTCGCAAATTGGAAGGCGCAGGTTGGTTACGACGAAACTGAACGATATTACGATGCGAGCAATAATGAATGGAGAACACGTACCGTTACACGCTGGCGATGGGAAGACGGTGCCGTAAGGCAGGATTACGATGATTTGTTGGTAAGTGGGACCCAAAGAATCAGTTCACTCCACTTGCGAAACATCCAGAATTTCAAGCTGAGTGAGCTAGTCGTTTATTCTCCGGAGTATCTCGCCGGGATCGGCGCGAATGCGTATGACGTGCCGCTTGAACCCGCCTGGGAAAAAGGCCGTTATGCCATTCGCGCAGACGTTTATAACCTTTGTCACAAGCAGATCAAGGGCGATCATATCCGGCGTTTTGAAATGGCGTTAGACCTGGCAGAAGAGTCCTGGCGGTACGTACTGCTGCCTGTACTGATCAATGCTTTTTATTATCGTGGCAGGTCGTACAGAATCGTCATCAATGGGCAGACAGGAAAAATCAGCGGGCAGCGGCCTGTGGACTGGATAAAGGTCTGGCTTGTAAACGTCTTAATGCTTGCACCAGGGTTGGTGATCAGCTTACTCGGTCTGGTTCTGCAGTTCGGCAGCCCGGAAGCGTTTGCGTTATTTTGGGTTGGCATCGGGTTGTTGGTCTTGGGTCTGGCTGGAATGGCAGTTGTGCTGACGAAAGCGTCAGGCATGGACGATGAATAAGGGAGCAGCCAAATGAATGCGATGGTTTGTCGTTCCTGCAATTGGCGCTTCTTCAAGCAAAACCTGCCTGCCGAGCCTTTTTGTCCGCATTGCCGGAGTGCGGAGGTCGAACGGATCAATGATGAAAAGGCGCTGGATTTTGAACAGTTTCTACCGTTTTCTGTTTCAAAGACCGAATTCCACGCTCGAGTGGAAGAATTTTCCCGTAATATTCCGTTTAGGCCGCCGGATCTGAAACCAGCGAACCTGCTCGAAAGGGTTGAGGAGATTTTCCTGCCGAGATATCTTGTAGATGCGGATGTTACGGCTGTCTGGCAGGCGGAGATGGGTTTTAATTATGAGGTAGTCAGCCACCAGGAAATTTACCAGTCACATAATTGGGAAACGATAGAACGCAAAGAAACTCGCATAAATTGGGAGCCGCGCGTGGGCCGTCTCGCGCGCAGGTATGAAAATGTACCTGCGCCGGCGTTGGAGGACGATAAAGCCCTGGCCAGCCGGCTGGGAGAATACTCCCTGCGAACGCCGGAGCCGGTTGATGGGAGAATCGTGGAGCCCTGGGTGAGGGTGCCTGATCGGAATACATCTGATGCTTGGCTTGATGCCGTTGTGGGGCTGCACCAGCGAAGTGCTGAAGACTGCCGTCTCGCAGCCGGAGCAGACCATGTCGAACAATTCCAATGGCAGCCTGAATTTGGTGAGAAGCATTGGACGCTGATGCTCGTCCCGGTGTATGCCAGTTATTATCTCGACGACGATGGCCGTTTTCTTCCGGTCCTGATGAATGCACAGACCGGCACATTGAGTGGTGTCAGGTACGCCTCGGTGCAAAAGGCCCGCCGGTATACCGCTGCGCTGCTCATCATCGCTGCTTTCCTTTTTGGAGGGAGCGTGTTTTTCGGAGTCGTCTCCCCATTGTTTCCCATTTTCGGGATTGCAGCGATCATACTTTTCTTTTTCAGCGTTGGGTGTGCCATCGGTGCGGCTTTTCCGGTATTCATGGCGAAGCGGTTTAATTCTCGAATCAATATCCCGCCTGGATATCGACCTGGTTAGGCACCTCTTCACCGCGCGCGAAAGAGTTCAACAGATCTGCAAGCGCAGTCAACCAGCCTTCCGTGCGTTCGATAACTGAACCTGCGCGGTGCGGGCTCATCACAATATTTTCCAGTTCCTGTAACGGGGCTGTGGATGGATTTGTATGTGTACGCGATGCCTCATCGGCCGGATACTTCCACCAGACGTCCAGACCGGCTCCCGCTAATTTTCCTGATTTCAATGCCTCATAAAGCGCCCATTCATCTATGATTGGTCCGCGTCCGACATTGACGATGTAAGCACCGTCCGGCAAAGCCGCGATCATTTCAGAATCGATCAGATTGTGCGTCTCATCTGTTTGCGGGAGCGCAATGATCAGCGCGTCTGCACAAGAGATCGTTTCTGATAATGTCGAAACCGGCAGCAGTTCATCCGCGACATGCGTGTGAGCAGATTGGCCGGAGCGGTTCATGCCGATAACGCGCATCCCAACACCCTTTAATATTTGAGCAATATGGCGTCCGATGGCGCCGAAACCGAGAATAAGCGCAGTTTTTCCAAACAGGAGCGTTGCTCGAGAGGGTTGGTATCTCATCGACCAATCTCCTTTCCTGATCCCGGTATCGTACGGGATAATGCTTTTCGCTGCGGCGAACAACAGGCCGGCCGCCAGTTCAGCTACCTGGGGTGCATTGTGATGCAGGTTGTGGAGACGGATCCCCGGGTTGTCTCTCGCTAATGCCAGGGTTTTTTCTGGAATGCCCGCCCAGGGAACGATGATCACCTGAGTTTCCTGCGGAATGTCCTTTCCTGGACGTCCGCTCACGATCACTTCAACACCTGAAGCCGGATAATCCGGACCGGTGGATACTTCGATCGATGAATCTAGCCGGCTCAGCAGCAATTCGAGATCTTCGGGTGGATGGGTGATATGAACACGCGGCATGATTTAGCCTGGGAGCTGAACCCGGCGGAATCGCTCGGCATATAAGAACGAAGTACCTTCGGCGCTTCTTGCCGCGAAATCTCGCATCCTGACCTCGAGCGCTTCCGGATCGCTGATCTGTGACTTATGTTCGACAAGCGCTGCAATTTTCTTATCAATTGTGCCGGTGATATCGACGGTCAGGTTGGGTTCGTTTGTGCCAGTCAGGAAGATATCGAGAACCTTGTGTGGCTCCAAGCCCTCTGCTTCATGCTCTGGGAAGTTAAGCCGGTCGCGCGCCAGCGGAAAAACAGCGTCTAAGGCCGCATCGCCTACCGCACGATGATCGGGATGGTTTATCCTGGTATTGTTGATGATGCGGGCAGTTGGGTCGTGGGTAATCAATACATCCGGGCGATATTTCCGGATCTGGCGCACCAAATCGCGCTTCAATTCCGTAGAATTGACGACGCGGCCGTCCTCATGCCTTAAGAAGACAACTTCAGAGACTCCCAAAACGGATGCTGCAGCGCGCTGTTCCATCTCACGCAGCTTTACCAGCTCAGCACTCGTCATGCCAGGTTCACTCGACCCTTTGCTGCCGTCTGTGACGATCACGTAAGTAACCTGGACGCCCTGGACTGCCCAGAAGGCGATCGTCCCTGCCGCAGGGAATTCAGGATCGTCCGGGTGAGCGACCATTACGAGGACACGTTCAGGGGTAGGAAAATTGTTTTTCATTCGGTCTCCAATAATTCTTGGGAAATTTTATTTTCAACAAAATCTGCGCGGGCAGTTTAACATAAGATTGTTGGCTATGCAATTCTCCATGTACAATAATTAGCGAGGATACTGCGCCGTGATAGAAGGAAAGAGAATATCAAGGAGAAGACTGTGTTAACCGTTCCCGGCATTCAGCTGCAAGAATTAGAGGCCCGCCGTAAAAAGCTTTTAGAAATGATCGACGATCGAAATATCAATGGGGTAGTTCTGTTCGACAGAGACTATATTCTTTATTACACAGGTTTTGCATATATCCCAACAGAGCGGCCGATTGCATTCGTCATGAACAAACTGGGTGAAACCGGGATGTTTGTGCCGCGGCTTGAAGTGGAGCATGCAAAATCGATGGCCGCTATTGACAAAATCGGCCACTATCTCGAATACCCATTCGATCCACATCCTATCCACATTCTTGGAATGATGCTCGCCGACATGGGGATAAACAATCGAATCGGCGCGGACCATGATGGTTACCCGTGGGTGTTCGGATATCGAGGTGAGCCTCTTTCAACATTGACCGGAGCGCAGATTCATCATATTGCAGGTCTTATTGAAGATCAGATGATGGTCAAGTCGGATGCTGAAATCCGTTTGATTCGAGAATCCTGCACCTGGGCTAACCTGGCCCACACGCTGCTTCAGCGTTATACCCGCCCGGGCCTGACGGAAACTGAAGTCAGCCAGCGCGCCGGCAATGAGGCCACACGGGCTATGCTGGACGCGATAGGTCCCATCTACCGGGCACAATCCGCTTTTTCTGGCGGCGCGATGGCAGGCTATCGCGGCCAGATCGGACGGAACGCTGCTATTCCACATGCCCTGGCAAATAACATCACCTTTCGTCCAGGTGACGTGCTCGTTACTGGAGCGAATGCCCCGGTCTGGGGGTATAACTCGGAGTTGGAGCGCACAATGATCATTGGTGAGCCGACGGATTCGCAAAAGCGAATGTTCAACCACATGGTAGCGCTGCAAGATATAGCTTTAGCGACGATAGGTCCTGGAAAACCCTGCTCTGAGGTCGATCGCGCAGTTCGCTCGTATTACGAAGATAATGAACTTTTTGACTTCTGGAAGCACCACGTCGGCCACGCAATTGGGATTCGCTACCATGAAGCACCATTTCTTGATCTTGGCGACGACACCGTCATGCTTCCGGGAATGGTGTTTACAGTCGAGCCGGGACTTTATTCTTCTGACCTGGGGGGATTCAGGCATTCAGACACCGTGCTGATTACGGACGACGGCCTTGAGATGCTGACCTATTATCCACGTGACCTGGACAGCCTGACTATTCCCGCCTGATAAAGAAAAAGTGAGACTTCTTGCGGGAAGTCTCACTTTTGATTTGTACATCAGGTGGTTTACCCTGCTTCTTCCGCGAATTCCTCCATTGGAATGCAGACGCAGAACAAATTCCTGTCGCCATAGACGTTGTCAATCCGGGCGACGTAAGGCCAAAACTTATTTTCCCGAAGCCAGGACATCGGATAAGCAGCCTGTTCACGTGAATAGGGGTGCATCCACACGGAATTACCGATCATATCCGCAGTATGAGGCGCATTGTGGAGAGGGTTATTTTCACCATCAATTTTCCCCTCCTCTATTTCACGCATCTCGGACCGGATCGCGATCATTGCCTCGCAAAAGCGGTCCAATTCTTCAAGGGATTCGCTTTCAGTGGGTTCGATCATCAAAGTGCCGGGCACAGGAAAGGAGAGTGTGGGTGCGTGGAAGCCGTAATCCTTTAACCTTTTCGCAACGTCTTCTGCGCTGGCAGCATCCTTCAAGTGCCGCATCTCAATGATGCATTCATGCGCGACGCGTCCGTTTTCGCCGCGATACAGGACAGGAAAGTGGGACTCGAGACGTTCAGCGATGTAATTCGCATTCAAAATCGCATATTGCGTCGCTTTTTTTAGACCCTCCGTCCCCATCATTTCGATATACGCGTAGGAAATCGGCAAAATGCTTGCGCTGCCCCAGGGCGCTGCAGAGACCGTGCCCAGAGTATTCTCTCCACCAACATTGGGTACCAACGGGTGGTCAGGCAGGATGTGGTCGCCGTCGCCTCTGAAGAGGTCTTCACCGCCGCGACC
>JBFGQG010000092.1:0-10383 GCA_041564295.1 Anaerolineales bacterium
CGGTGCATTCAGTGACGCAGGCAGCGGCCTGTACTCGCCAGCCAGTGTCAACCGAGCAGACACGGCAGAGGCCGTTAGCGGTCAGGTGCGGGTGGTAGCAAATAGCCGGAATATCGATCCCAATCTGTTCGGCTGCTTGCAGGATTGTCGTGCCTTTCGGGACGCTCAATGCCTGCCCATCTATTGTCAAATGTATCATTTCCATCTGAAAGTTCCATTAAGTGGTTGAACGCATTGAATCCAAAACCCGGTTCGGATGTGTGTAAATGCGCATCTGGTTGCCACGCAGGTACGCAACAATCGTAATGTTCCATGTTTTGGCCAGCGCAATGGATAAGCTGGTTGGCGATGTTCTGGAACAGACGATTGGGACACCCATCCTGCGGGCTTTGTTCAGCATTTCGCTGCTGATCCTTCCGCTCGAAAGCAGGATCTTGTTTTTCGTCGATATGCCTGCCTTCAAAGCGGCACCTGCGATCTTGTCGATGCAGTTGTGCCGTCCGACATCCTCCACCTGTAAAAGCGGCTCGCCTTTATCCGCAAGGACCGCAGTATGGATCCCGCGTGAACGCTGGTATAAAGCAGCCCCGATATGCAACTTTTTCATGAGCGCGGCCAACTCTGCCGGCTCCGTTGTCAGGGTAGATTCTAATGGAGGATGTTCTCTGGATAGGTCATCGAAAGTGACACCGCCCCCGCAGCCTGCGGTGACAATTTTTCTTTCAGGTTCCGGTACTTCGTGCGTCAGCCAGACGTCCACACAATTATTTTCCGAAACGTGGACGTGGGAGACCTCGTCAATTGTCTCGATCAAGTTTTCATTGTATAGAAAACCTATTGCGAGCAGATCCAGGCTTGTCGGCGAGCACATGAAAGTTGCCAGTTCTTTGCCGTTTACTGAAATGCAGGCGAGCGATTCTTCGACGACTTCGCCATCGATAGCCTCTGGATCGCTGCTGTTCACCAGGGTGTACCCTGCCGGTCTTACGCCTTTGGGATACTGATCTGTTGAACCTGGAGGTCCGGCGCTCATGATTATCCGGCCTTGAATAATGCAGGCCAGCGGTCGACCGCGCTCAATACAGCAGAGGCGGCTGTTTGGCCGAGCCCACAGAGGGATGTTTGTGTCATGGCAAAACCGATATCGGTCAGCGCTTGCTGGTCGCTTAAGGTGCCGCCACCATTATGTGCAATACTGTCCAGGATCTCAACCTGGCGCTGAGTCCCGAGCTGGCAGGGAAAACATTTTCCACAGCTTTCGTGGGCAAAGAAGCGTGCCAATTCATAGAGAGCCTGTCGTAAGTCGGCGTCTTCGTCAAACACCTGGATGACGCCTGAACCGATCGGAATATTACGAGCCCGCGCATCCTCATACGTCAGCGGCAGGTCGATTTCGTCCGGGCTGATGAATTTTCCGGCAGCGCCGCCCATCAGGACGGCCTGGATCTCCTTGCCATCTGGAACTCCGCCGGCCATTTCAATCAGATCTCGCACGGTGATGCCGAAAGGCGTTTCGTAGACGCCAGGTTTCAATATATTTCCGCTGAGGCAGAAAAGTTTTGTCCCGGGCGAATCCTTGGTGCCCGTGGCTGTCCATCGATCCGCACCGAGGGATAATGCCGTCAGGACCGCAACGAGCGTTTCGACGTTGTTAATAGCGGTTGGTTCGGAGAAGAGGCCGTGTGTAACTGGAAAGGGTGGTTTAATGCGAGGGAAACCGCGGTTGCCTTCGATAGCTTCGAAAAGGGCGGTTTCTTCTCCGCAGATGTAAGCGCCTGCGCCCAATCTGAGTTCGATATCGAAATTGAATCCGGACTTTCCGAGAATATTTTTCCCGAGTTTACCGGCACGGCGAGCATCCTTAACAGCCTGGTTGAGACGTTTGTAGGCGCGCGGATACTCGCCGCGTACAAAAATCCACCCGTTTTCAGCACCGACGGCGTAACCGGCAACCGCAGCGGCCTCGATCAGGCTAAACGGATCTTCTTCAAGGAGGACCCGATCTTTGAATGTGCCCGGCTCACTTTCGTCCGCATTGATGACGATATGTTTTCGCGATGAACTGCCTTCGGTGTTGCGGGTGAAACGCCATTTCCGTCCAACAGGGAACATCGCCCCGCCGCGTCCGAGGATTCCGGCTGCTTCGACTTGCGGTAACACTTCCTCCGGAGTGAGGGACATCATCTTCGCAAGGGTTTGAAAACCTCCCTGGGCAACATAGTCGTCCATCGAGCCTGGATCGACCTCGCCGACCCTTGCAAGCAGCCATTTAGGTTCTCCGTAAACTTTGGCGTTAGGTTCATCGTATTTTTCTGAAAGGAAAGCGGCCAGGTTTTCAGGAGACAGGTCTCCTCCGGGTCGTTCTCCGTTAAGCGCAGCGGGGGCCAATTCACACATCCCCAGGCAGGGGACGTGTTCGACAGCGATTTCGCCGTTTTCAATTTGTTTTGCCAGGATTTCAGCAGCTTGTTTAATCAGGGTGCCAGCGCCGGCCATTGAGCAGGCCGGATCTTCACAAAATCGCACCAGGCGCCTGGGCGTAGGTACGTTATACAGCATTGAATAAAACTCGATGACCCCATGTACTTCGGCTGCCGGCACACGCAACGACCGGCTGATTTCCGTCTGGACTTCACGGGGCAGCCAGCCGTACAGCGACTGCGCATGGTGAAGTGATGGAAGCAGCATCGTTCGCCCGCGGTGTCTCACCGAATCGAGGTAATCGCTGAGCGGGGCAAGATTATGGTTTGTCAAGTCTGCTACTCCTTTCGTGAACTGTATTATAGCATTTTGGCTCCTGATTAAACGCAAAGGACGGTGATCATGGCCGATCCGGCCTTCACCGTCCTTCAGTTTCAGATGGTTAATTCACTCAGATGAAGATGATCTGGGCATCCTCTGAAAAGTCCATGAACTCCATGGCGCCAATAACGCCATCCACGTGTTCAAGGAGGTCGTCCTCTTCGAGATCCATCATATCGGCCGACATCTTACAGGCCCATAACCGGGCACCTGCATCGTGCAGCAGTTCGATGAATTCGCGCACAGGCGGGAAACCGAGTGAATCGATTTCTTTCCGCATCATGGCAGAAGCCATCGATGACATCCCAGGAAGACCCCCAAGCATCGTAGGGATGTGGAATTTCGGGTGCATGTTCGGGTTACCGACAGTTGCAAGGTGCAGGTGGTCCACTTTGTTGTTGCTGATAACGTCCATTCCCCAGAACGTGAAGAACAGGTCCACCTCGATGCCTGACATCCTGGCAGCATTCGCCAGGATGAGCGGCGGGTATGCCATGTCCAGCGAGCCCTTCGAGCAGATAATGCACAGTTTGCGCGTTTTCTTTTCCGTAATAGCTGCCCCGGCAGTTTTGCCAAGGATTTTTTCGCGATTGCTGATCATTTTTACGTCCTCCCTGGCTTTATATACAACCAGTGGGTTTCTTCAAGCCGGCGACTTTTGCTGCAAGTTTAGCAGGGCCGCCAGGGAAGAGCTGGTAAATCTCTTTCATGGTGATATCTGTATTCGTGGCAATCTGGCGCATAGTCGGTGCATCGCCGTTTTCCCCGTAGAAAGCGCGTGCGAAGTTGATCACGACCCAATGGCGTTCGTTCAGGTCTATGCCTAGCACGTCGGCAATCTCGTTTGCGAGCTCCGGCGTCCATGCGTTTGCATCGACCAGGTACCCCTCGGCATCGAATTCGACAGTTTCCAGAATATCCACTTTGGGACTTTGTGCGGTCATAGGGAGCCTCCTATTGCTTCCAATGATTTGGTTTTACAAATATTAATTTGGTGTATTCACCGCGGGTGAATCAGCCACAACTTTGACAAGATTCAGCATTCGCGCCATACCTTTGCGTACTTTCGGATCAGATAATTCCCTTAGTAGCGCCCAGGTCGAATGCGATTCGGGGCCCGGTTCATCCTGAATTGAAGCGATGGCCTGGTCGGCTAATGCCAGGACTTGCGGCTGAGTCATCCTGCGGACTGTTTTTAAAATTGTGACGATGTTATCTCCGAGGGCGATGACGTCATCCTTACCGAATTCCTCAACCACTTTTTCTGTTATGTAGGCCACGCCCTGGAGAAGATCAAAGTAGCCGGCGCGTTCCATTTCGTCGAGTTTGTGGACGGTTGCGTTGAACATCTGCAAGCCGAGGATTTTGCTTTCATCTGCGAAGCCTATAATCGCCTCCAGATCGTCCAGCAGACGTATGAAGTTGTTGGTGTTTCTCAGCACCCGTTTGAGTAAATAGAGCAGGTCTTCGGAGCTGAAATCATTCCCAATCTCTGCCAGTTCATCGATCGATACCTTGATCATGTCATTGGCGATGGGCATGAAATCGCGTTTGAACTCTTCAAGCTCAACCTGGCGCTGATTCTGGCGTTCGACCTGTAATGTCAGAGAAGATATTTGCCGGGTCAGCAGGTCAATTTTTTCATGAAGCAACGTTACATCGTTTTCCATCGTGGCTCCTCGCGTTCCGTTTCTGACACCCTGGTCAATTCCACTTACCGGCCATTGTCATCTGCGATTCGAAAGGCATTTCTTCGCCCTTGAGCAGCAGGTTCCAGTAAACCCATCGAAAGGACATCTTGCCCCAATGGTTTGCGGCAGATTCCTTCAGCAGCGAGAAAGGTCCAAATCCTGGAAGCGGGAACTTGCCCGGGAGCGGTTCGACGTCGTAGTTGAAATCGATCAGAATACCTTTGTCAAATCCGGATTCTATGAAGCAGTTGGCGTGCCCATCGAACTTCGGCAGAGGTTCAAGCCCTTCCATGTGACGTTGTATGTTTTCGATGAGAACATCCAGCATGAAGTGGGCCACAGACCCGGCCTTAGAAGCCGGCACGTTGCCGGCGTCGCCGATTACCCACACATTTTCCCAATCCCTCGATTGCAGCGTGTGCTTGTCCGTATACACGAAGTCAAGTTCATCGCCCATCCCGGAGCGGGCGATTGCGTCTGAGCCTTTGTTCGTCGGGATGGTGACGAGAAGATCGTATGCGATCTCGCGCTGGTCCCAAGAACTGATCACGTTGCGGGAACTGTCGACTTCGCCGATATTGAATTCTGCTTCAAGATGAATACCCTTATCCGTAAGCATTTCGCCGAGTATGCGGCTCGCACGAGGCTTGGTGAAAGCACCCGGCAGCGGCGTTGCATAAATAAGCTCAACCTTGTCCCGTATGCCTTTCTTGTGGCAATACCAATCGGCGAGAAAGAGGAATTCGAGGGGGGCGACTGGGCACTTGATCGGCATCTCGGCGACGTTTAGAACAAGACGCCCTCCGGGCCAGAATTTTAGGAATTTGGCGAGTTTTGTCGTGCCGTCGAGTGTATAAAAATCAAAGATATTCTTCTGCCACCCACCGTTGACCATTCCTTCGACTTCTTCCGGGTGTATGTGGCTGCCGGTTGCGATGACCAGGTAGTCATAATTTATTACACGGCTCTCCCGCACCAGGTAAACGCGGTTCTTTTCGGGCTCGATGTGGTCGATGTCGGAAATCACCACTTCAATCCCGCGCGGGAGGAAGTCGCGCTTAGGTTTAACTACTTCTGGTGCGCTGTAGATTTCAAACGGAATGAACAGGAAGCCGGGCTGGTAATAGTGCGTTTCGTCCCTATCCACTATAATAATGCGCCATTCTTCGTTGTCGAGGATGTGTGCCATTTTATTGGCGACCATCGTGCCGGCAGTGCCGGCGCCTAAAATCAAAAAGGTTTTCATCGTAAATCCCTTTAATTTTCTGTTGAGCCTTCAATCGAGGTGTGCTCAATCTGCAATTGCTGTTGCGATCGGAATGCGTCGTTTAAACTGGTCGGCCATCACGGCTCGTAAAAGATCGAGCGCATGGATGATTCTCGAATCTGCGAGTTTATAGCTTACGGATTGCCCTTGCCGGGTGTCGATGACCATGTTGCGTTCACGCAACACGCGCAGATGACGTGAAACGGTCGGCTGGGGGAGATTGAGCTTTTCTGCCAATTCATTGACGGTGCAGGGCTTGTCATGCAAAGTGTAGAGTAAAAACAGCCTGTTCGGATCGGCCAAGCCTTTGCAAAAACTTGCATGCAGCGAATTGATTTCGTCTCGTAGTGCAACATCCATTGTTTAGCTCCTGAATATATGCAGTTATGCGAATAACTTCTATATATTTACCGTTAGTGCTAATGGCTGGATAGTGACATTTGTCACAAAAAAGGTGGGACATGTCCTATTTGGATTTTGTGCAAATCTAAGAGCGAGATCAAATCGCGGGGGAATTGTTATAATTCTCCCGTTTAGAATTTCGTACAGGAGAAAAAAATGAAATTTGCGACTAAAGCAGTCCGAGCGGGGATCACGCCAGACCCGACGACCGGTTCGATCATTCCACCGATTTTCCAGACGGCGACATACGTACTGGATGAAATCGGCAAAGATAAAGGCTTCGACTACACGCGCGCCTCTAATCCGACTCGTGCAGTCCTTGAAGAAAATGTGGCCGCACTGGAGAACGGTAGATATGGCATTTCTTTTTCCTCGGGGATGTCGGCCGTGGACGCCATCTCCCGGCTGCTCCAAGCTGGTGACCACGTCGTCTCGTCCGACGACGTGTACGGGGGCGTTCAGCGCCTGTACAATCAGGTTTTGAACCGGTTTGGAATCGAGATCACATTCATCGACTCGACGAACCCCGAAAATATTGCAGAAGCCATTCGGCCTTCCACTAAAATGATCTGGTTGGAAACGCCTTCCAATCCGCTGCTGAAGGTTACCGACCTCGAATTAGCGGCGAGCATCGCCAGGGAGCATGGTCTGCTCTCTGCGGTTGACTCGACCTTCGCGACGCCGTATCTGCTCCGCCCGCTCGAGCTGGGGATCGATCTGGTCGTGCACAGCACTACAAAATATCTCTCCGGGCACAACCAGCTCATTGGTGGGGTCGTAGTTACCAACCGGCAGGACCTGTACGAACAGTTGAAATTCGTGCAGAAAAGCGTCGGTGCGGTCTCTTCACCGTTCGATTGCTGGCTCACCTTGCTCGGCATAAAGACGCTGCCCCTGCGAATGGACCGCCATTCTGAAAATGGGTTGGCGGTTGCCAGATACCTGGAAGCACATCCAAAAGTCAAGAAAGTCATTTACCCTGGGCTCCCCAGCCATCCGCAGCATGAAGTTGCCAGGAGGCAAATGAAATCCTTTGGCGGAATGATTACGTTCGAGCTGGTTGGCGATGTGCAGACCGGGATTAACTTTATGAACGCGGTGAAGCTCTGTTCCCTTGCGGAAAGCCTCGGCTCAGTCGAAACGATGATCACGCATCCAGCATCTATGACGCATACATCAGTTCCGCGCGAGGAGCGTTACGCGCGCGGTCTGACCGATTCGCTCGTCCGCCTTTCAGCTGGTATCGAAGATGTGGAGGATATCATCGCAGACCTCGCCCAGGCGCTGGACCGGGTGTAGACCAGCTGATGAAACGATATCTGGATATAACCGTTTTTTTCTCCGGCATGGTCACGCTTGCGGTCGAATTGACTGCCTCGCGTTTGTTAGGGGCCGTTTTTGGAACGAGCAATCTCGTTTGGGCGAGCATTATCGGGTTGATTCTGATCTACCTGACTGCCGGATATTTTCTTGGTGGGCGCTGGGCGGACCAATCTCCTCATTATGAGACGCTTTACTCGATCATCGCCTGGGCTGGCTTCACAGCGGGTCTCGCTCCGTTACTGGCAAAACCCGTCCTGCCTTATGCCGCCTCAGCTTTTGATTCACTCAACATCGGAATCCTGGCCGGCTCTTTTACCGCAGTTTTAATTCTGTTCAGCGTCCCGGTGACATTACTGGGTATGGTCTCACCGTTCGCGATACGCCTGTCCATCGGGCATGCTGAAGAGGCCGGAACGACAGCGGGGCGAATCTATGCCCTTTCCACGCTTGGTTCATTCCTCGGCACATTCCTGCCAGTGCTGGTGGTTATACCGCTCGTTGGGACAACGCTTACATTCCTGATCTTCTCTCTGCTGCTTCTGCTGGTCTCCTTTATAGGACTGTTCAAGACTCACGGTCTTAGAAGGACCTTGCGGTATGCATGGATGCCGCTGGTACTGATCTTTTTCGTTTGGATGTGGGGAGATACACCGTTTAAACGGACTGCAGGGCAGGTTTACGAAACGGAATCGGCTTATAACTATATTGAAGTGCTGGAGAGAGACGGTTATTTCCTACTGCGCCTTAATGAAGGCCAGGGCGTTCATTCCGTATATCACCCGTCTGTGCTGAATTATTACGGTCCCTGGGAGTTATTTCTGGCCGGGCCTTTTTTGAACCCGGATTATAACGAGGAAAATATCGAGCGGATCGGCATCGTTGGGCTTGCGGCTGGTACCTTTGCGAGGCAGGCAACGGCGGTGTTCGGACCTGTACCGATTGATGGTTGGGAAATTGACCCGGAGATCATCGCAACAGGCCGGGAATATTTCGGTATGTCCATGGGGAATCTGAACGCGATCGCTGCGGACGGGCGAAGAGGGTTGACAATCAGCGAAGAGCGCTATTCTTTAATTGTTGTCGATGCTTATCGACCACCGTATATTCCATGGCACCTGACGACCCGCGAATTCTTTTCTATCGCCCGGGATCGACTGACGGAGGAAGGTGTACTGGCGATCAATGTGGGCCGGGCCCCGGGTGATCGCAGACTTATAGACGGTTTGGCAGGGACGATTGGGACCTTGTTTCCTAGCCTGTACGTTATCGATGTTCCTGGTTCTTTCAATTCACTCATTATCGCGACGAATTCCCGGACAACGATAGAGAATCTGTTGTTGAATTTCAGCCGGCTTCACCAATCCGGTGTGGCCCACCCGCTGCTCCTGGAAGCGCTGGCCACTGCGATCAACAACCAGCAGCCGGCGCCGGAAACATCTGTCGTATTTACAGATGACCTGGCACCGATTGAATGGCTAACAAACAACCTCGTTTTGAATTTTCTGATTTATGGCGGCGCAAGTGAGTTACAATAGCCGGCAGGTATTTCAGAAATCACCTTCTGGCGGAGAGTGAGAAACTATGAAATCGACCTCAGGACCTCTTTTCAAGCTTTTAGGCTGGCTTATAACCCTCGTTACCCCGTTTGCGATCATCCTCACGGCTGTTCGGTTGTTGCTGACTCCAATATGGTTGAATATCGAGTACAGGATGCCAGGGTTTCCCGCTGACCCCTTCGGTTTTACTCTTGAAGAAAGGTTGAGATGGGCCAATGTTTCTCTTGAATATCTGCTTAATGATGCAGGGATCGAGTATTTCGATTCCCAGAGGTTCAGCGACGGAGTACACATTTACGAAGCACGTGAACTCCAGCATCTTGTGGATGTTAAGAACGTTGTTTCAGCATCGCTACTCGTCTGGTATTTCTCTATCAGTTTCCTGCTTATCGTCGGCCTGCTGTCTATCTGGGGAGACTTCAAAGAAGAATATAGGGCCGGTGTCCAACGCGGCGCCTGGTTGACCATCGGCTTCGTTGCTGTTGTGTTAGTCTTCGTTATTGCCGCCTTCGGCATCTTTTTTGTGTATTTCCACGAGATCTTTTTCGACCCGGGGACGTGGACGTTCAGCTATGCGGATACGCTGATCCGGTTGTTCCCGGAAAGATTCTGGCAGGATGCCTTCCTTTGGATCGGTGGGTTAACGATACTAATATCCCTCTGGTTATCTTCCCTGGCGAAGAAAAAGGAAGAAAAAAACATCATACGAAAACGGTCAGCGAATTAAGCTGACCGTTTTCCATATGTCAATACTCGCATTCTAAAGGTATTGGAAAACCCCCATCAAAACCACGGCTGCACCAAGCAAATAGGCCAGTAATTGGCCATTTTTCTCGATCTTTGCTGCCATTGCGCCCATTTGAGCAAGCAGGTCGGGTGAGGGCGGTCCACCTGATGCTTCGATTTGAGTAGCGACGGTTTGTAAACCGGTAATCGCTTTTCTTTGGACGAAAAGGCCGTGAAAATAAGCGGCAGCTCCGATAATCGCCCCCAAAGTCAGTGCTATCCCGGACGGAGAGGATAATTGGCGGTCCCATCCTTGCAGGCTGTACATTATCAGGCCAGAAAGAAGGGACAGCAACCCTGTCAGACCGAGGATGTCGCTGAGTTTGGCTTTTCCGGAAAGATATTTCATGAATTCCTGACCTGCGGTTCCGGTTGCCTTGACTGTCGGTGTGATGTGTGATGCGAGAATAAATGTTGCGCCTGCCCAAAACACGCCGGATAATATGTGAATCAACCTCAGGATGACCATATAGATGTCCATTTAATCCTCCTCGTCGTCATTTCTGGATACCGGGAATGATTTACTATATCATATTTGAGAATGCCAGCTTGTGCC
>JBFGQG010000093.1:0-10352 GCA_041564295.1 Anaerolineales bacterium
GGACGGAGAGCCCGTCCGCTCGTGCATCATGCTCGCTGTACAGGTCGACGGCCTGAAGCTGACAACAGTTGAAGGACTGGCTGCCGGTGAGAATGACCTTCATCCGATTCAGAAAGGCTTCTGGGAGGCCCACGGTTTGCAGTGCGGTTTCTGCACGCCCGGTTTCTTGATGACGCTCGTCCCATTTTTGAATGAAAATCCTGACCCAACGGAGGCAGAAATCCGGGAAGCCATTTCCGGAAATCTCTGCCGCTGCACAGGGTACCAGCACATCGTCCAGGCAGTGGAGGAGGCAGCCAGGATGATCCAGTCTAGAGGGACCTGACTCCGAAGAAATCCCGATGCTCAACTGGCGATGTTCGTCTTTTATCGCCAAATACAAGGAGGCTTCGATGTTTTCAGTTACGGTGAATTGGTTAGCAGTTGGTGCGAGCGCTGTCGCCAGCATGGTCCTTGGTTTCGCCTGGTACCACCCGAAGGTTTTTGGAACTGCATGGATGGCCGAGATCGGCAAAACTGAAGAAGAGCTGCAGGGTAATCCGGCCATGTACATCTGGACCCTGCTTGGGGCGATAATCACCGCTTATGTCCTGGCCGTGATTGCGGGCAACGTCGGCGCCGATACGCTGACAAAAGGGCTGACCCTTGGCCTGACAGCCGGGATCGGCTTCATCGCCACAGCCTTGGCTTCGCATGCCATTTTCCACGGCAATTCCTTCCGGCATTACCTGATAAATGCCGG
Organism: Anaerolineales bacterium; assembly: GCA_041564295.1. Classification (GTDB taxonomy): domain Bacteria; phylum Chloroflexota; class Anaerolineae; order Anaerolineales; family JABWBV01; genus DATDOR01. Next base: position 743 of record JBFGQG010000093.1, read on the forward strand.
ATACTACGTCGTCAATCTGGTCGTCATGGGATTGATCATCGGCACCCTATAAACAACGATCCAACTATCAAACCTGGTGGAGGCATGAGTCTGTGAGGACAACCTCGATGAAATCTATGACTACATGGTAAATGCTGTTTAGATATGTCCGTTACAAAAATTGAAATTCGCCCTGGTGCATATTACGATTCCGTCGTGCTCATGCACTTGCAGCGCGCGCTCACAGACCTCGAAGGGGTTGAAGACGCCGGCGTCGTGATGGCAACCCCTGCCAACTGCGAACTGCTCGCTGACGGTGACCTCTACCCGGAAATGGCAGAATCAGCCAAAAGCGACGACCTGCTGATCGTGGTAAAGGCAGAAAATGAAACCTCTGCCGCCGGCGCGCTCGCACAGGTTGATGCGCTGATATCCGCGCGACGCAGTACATCTTCTTCGACCGGCTTCCGGCCGCGCAGTCTTGAATCAGCTGTTAAAAACCTGCCCTCCGCCCGCTGGCTGCTGGTCTCGGTCCCCGGGCGCTACGCTGCGGACCTAACCCGGAAGGGTCTTTCAGAAAATTTGAACGTGTTCCTCTACAGCGACAACGTCTCGCTCGAAGACGAGATCGCCTTGAAAAAAGAAGCAAGTAAGAAAGGCCTGCTCGTGATGGGACCGGACTGCGGCACCGCAATCATCAACCGCGTCGGATTGGGCTTTGCCAACCGCGTCCGTAAAGGGAGCATCGGTCTTGTCGGGGCGTCCGGAACAGGCCTGCAGGCAGTAACCAGCGCTATCCATGAACTCGGCGGCGGGATTTCACATGCGATCGGTACCGGCGGACGGGACCTTAAGAAAGAGGTTGGCGGGGCCACGGCGATCCAGGGGCTTGAGGCATTGGCCGCGGATGATCAAACGGACCTGATCGTGCTGGTCTCCAAGCCGCCCTCACCGGATGTGGCCGCGAAGCTTCTAAGCACCGCCCAGACATGCGGAAAGCCGGTTGTCGTCAATTTCATCGGCTATCCGGCCCCTGCAGCGCGCTTGGGGAACGTCTATTTCGCCGTCAACCTGCACGAAGCCGCCCGGATCTCCGTGGATCAGACAGGCAGCCAACCGCTTTTATCCGCCTTCAATCGCGAATCTCCAGGTTATTTGCGCGGTCTCTTTTCCGGCGGTACGCTGGCTGTGGAAGCCGTTCTGGCGCTGCAGAACATCTTATTCCCGTTATATTCGAACGTTCCAATTTCGCAGAACCAGATAATGGCCAACCCGATGCAGAGCGAACAGCATACTATTGTTGATTTAGGTGAAGACGTCTTTACGCAGGGCCGTCTCCATCCCATGATGGACAACGACCTGCGAATCCGGCGCATGCGTCAGGAGGCTGACGACCCGGATACCGGTACGATCTGGCTTGACGTCGTACTTGGTGAAGGCGCCCACAGCAACCCGGCCTCAGAACTGGCGCCAGTAATCCAGGAAATTCGAGCAAAAACCAGGATCGAATGCATCGTCCTGATCATCGGAACTTCGGATGATCCGCAGGATATCGATGCACAAGCCGAAGCTTTTCGGGCTGCCGGTGCAGTGGTCTTTTTCAACCTGCAAGAAACGGTTGAACACATTGCTGCGAGACATATCTTACAAACAGCTCCATCGAAGCAGCGTGGATTGATCGAAGACCTGAATCTACCGTTTTCTGCTGTCAATGCCGGGTTGGAGTCGTTTTATGACAGCCTGATCGGGCAGGGCGCTTCTGCCATTCACATGGAATGGCGCCCTCCCGCCGGGGGCAATGAGAAACTCGCGGGGATACTCGCAAAATTGAAAGGATAATCTATGGATTTTGAATTGGCAAACCAGACCGCATTCGAGCGACTGACCTCCGCCCGACCGTTCCTGAAGGGCGTCCGGCCGGCAAGCGAAATCATCCCAGGGATGAAAAAAAACCTGCTGATGCATGCCGGCCCGCCGATTGAGTGGGAAAGGATGTCCGGGCCGATGCGCGGGGCCGTTATCGGCGGCCTGATCTTCGAAGGCCTGGCGAAGGACGAAAAATCAGCTGTCCAGATGGTAGAAGCGGGAGAAGTGGAATTCGATCCGTGCCACCACCACCAATCCGTCGGACCGATGGCTGGTGTGACAACGTATTCAATGATGGTCTACGAAATTGAGAACGTCACTCACGGCAACAGGGCCTTTTCGAATCTCAATGAAGGCTACGGCAAGGTCCTGCGCTACGGAGCGTATGCGCCAGAAGTGATCGACAAGCTCCGCTGGATGAACGACACGATGGGGCCGCTCCTGGCGGACGCCCTCGCCCTCTCCGACGGCCTTGACCTGCGTACGCTGCTGGCTGAAGCCCTCCACATGGGCGATGAGGGCCACAACCGAAACAAAGCCGGCTCGCTGATCTTCACGCGGCTTCTCGCACCGCTGGTCACGAAAGTTGCAAATGACAGCCATACAGCGTCTGAGGTCATCGAATTTCTCGGCAGCAATGCGCTGAGTGTGCTCAACCCGGTCATGGCTGCCTGCAAAGCCATGGCAGACGCCGCACATGGTGTGGAAGGCAGCTCGATGGTCACAACCATGGCCCGGAACGGCACCGATTTTGGAATCCGGGTCAGCGGACTCGGTGACAGGTGGTTCACTGCGCCCGTAGAGCAGCCGGATGGGCTTTACTTCTCAGGTTATACCAGTGAAGACGCAAGCGGCGACATTGGCGACAGCACTATCACTGAAACTGCAGGGATCGGGGCATTTGCAATGGCTTCAGCGCCGGCAATTGTCACGTTTATCAGCGGCACTCCGCAAGACGCACTGAACGCCACGCTGGAGATGTACGAAATCACCGTCGGCGAGCATGCGGCTTTCACGATCCCACCGCTCGATTTCCGCGGCTCTCCTGCCGGGATCGACATTCGCAAGGTCGTTGAGCTAGGGATCGTGCCGCGAGTAAACACGGGGATCGCACACAAGGAAGCGGGGGTGGGCCAGGTTGGCGCAGGATTGGTGCGGCCGCCGATGAAAATTTTCGAAGATGCCCTCATCGCATTTGCGGAGAAGTATTTATAACGTGCGACTTGCGATTCAACTGACTTTCATTAAACATTCAACCTTCAACAAAGTAATAACACGACGGAAGAATCACCATAAATGGATATTTTGGAGGAAACCCACATGAAAATTCACGATTTATCACAGGACCTTAACGCCGATTGCTCTTTCTGGCCGTTTTACCCACCGTTTGAGGTCAAATACTTCAAGCGCAAGTCTGAGCACGGCGTAAACGCCCAGTACATCCAGACTTCAAACCACATGGGGACACACCTGGATGCACCAAGGCATTTCGTCACAAATGGTAAGACCATCGACCAGCTCCCGCTGCCCTGGTTGTTCGGGCCGGGTGTGATCGTCGATTTGTCGGACCAGTTAGACGAACTTGACATTTTTACGCCAGAGATGATTGAGGCCAAAGCGGACATCCAGAACGGCGATATCCTGTTCATCCATACCGGCTGGCACAAGTATTCGTTCCTCTCTCCAGAAGGAGACGAAGAAAAATACATCCACCGCCACCCGGGTCCGCACCACAGCATTTGCGAATGGCTGCTGGATAAGAAGATCCACCTCTGGGGCGTGGACATGATCTCGACAGACCATCCGATGAACCTGCCGATCGGCCGCTTCCTCGGAAAAGGTGGCCTCGAACACTGGGCGAAGGTCCGGAAGCAGGTCGAAGAGAAATATGGCGGCACCGAGAAGGTCGATGAGCTGTTCCCCCCGGAAGCCTACCAGCTGACCCATAATGCGCTGTTCCCACACGACTGCGTCCACGTCGAGAACCTCGGCGGCGAAATCGGCAATCCGGAACTGCATAACCGCCGGATCACACTTGGCGCGTTCCCCTGGAAATTCAAAGGCGGCGAAGCGGCGTTCTGTCGCGCTGTGGCATTTACGGATTAATTGAGTGGGTGGTTGGTATTTTGGTGTAGTGGCTTATGGGTGACAGGTAATGGTCTCATGTAGCTGCCAACCGTCAACTCAAAATCCTTCAACGGACCAATCGACGTTCAGCTAACAAACCAACCAACGAACGATCAGGAGATTTTATGTCCACAAGAGTTTTCGGCAAACGTATCAAACGGAATGAGGACCCTCGCCTGCTCACCGGCCGGGCCCTGTTCACCGACGATGTCCAACTACCAGGGATGCTGCACGCGGCTTTTGTGCGCAGTCCGTACGCGCACGCACGCATAAAACGTGTTGACACCTCGGCCGCGAGGGCAATGGACGGTGTGCACGCAGTCTACGCTGCCGAAGACCTGGGCGATTACTTCCGGCATGGGCCGCTCCTGGTCAGCCCGCCGCCAATTGAGCGCCTGGTATTCAACTCCAGGACTCAACCGATCCTGGCCAGGGACAAAGTCCGGCATGTCGGCGAGCCCATCGTCATCGTCATCGCCGATAGCCGCTACCTTGCTGAAGACGCGGCCGGCCTGGTCGTTGTGGACTACGAGGTGCTCGACGCCGTCGTTAATGTCGAGGATGCCGTCCAGCCTGACTCGGCTGCGGTGCACGAGGACCTGCCGATGAACCTCGGAGCACACGTCATCCAGGAGAAAGGCAATTACGAACGCGCCCGTGATGAAGCAGACCTGATCATCCGTAAACGCTTCGTTTACGATCGTGGGACTGCCGCAGCCATGGAGAACCGCGGGATCGTGGCCTTTTGGGACGACAAGGCCCAGCGACTGACTGTTTGGGACACCACCCAGGCGCCCGTGGTGATCCGCAACGGTCTGGCCGGGATGCTTGGTCTTTCAGAGCACCAGGTACGTCTGATCGCACCGTTCATCGGCGGCGGTTTCGGGCCGAAAATCATGATGTTTTACCAGGAAGAGATGCTCATCCCCTGGATCTCCATGCAGCTCAATAAACCGGTCAAATGGATCGAAGACCGGTCTGAAAACTTCTACGCAACCACGCAGGAACGCGGCCAGATCCACGAGACCGAAGCTGCCTTCACGAAAGACGGTCGCCTGATAGGCGTCAAGGACGTCTTTCTGCACGATACAGGTGCGTACATTCCCTATGGCCTGACCGTGCCGATTAATAGCTCGTGTACGCTCCTGGGTTGCTACGACCTGGAAAACTACTACACGGAATTTACTGCCGTTTTTACGAACAAGCCGATCGTCACACCGTATCGGGGCGCAGGCAGGCAGCACGGTGTTTTTGTAATGGAGCGGCTGCTCGACATGGCCGGGAAAGAACTCGGCATAGACCTTACAGAAATGCGCCGGCGTAATTTCATCCGCCCGGAGCAGTTCCCTTACAACAACGAGATCATTTACCAGGACTTTGCACCGCTGGTTTACGACAGCGGCAATTACGAACCGGCCCTTGACAAGATCAAGGAGATGATCGGATACGATGAATTCATCAACAAGATCCAGCCGAAAGCCCGCGCTGAGGGCCGGTTGTTGGGTATCGGCATCGTCTCTTATGTCGAAGGGACCGGCATCGGACCGTATGAAGGTGCCCGCGTCCAGGTCCAGGCGAGCGGCAAGGTCTCGGTGGCAACGGGGATCGGCACCCAGGGGCAGGGGCATTTCACTTCTTACGCACAAATCGTTGCAGAACATCTCGGGGTAAGTGTTAGAGATGTGGAAATCGTTACCGGCGACACGGACCAGTTCCATTGGGGTACGGGCACTTTTGCGAGTCGAGGCGCGGTGGTAGCCGGGAATGCGATCAACGAGGCCGCGAAGGATGTGCGGGCGAAAATTGAGAAAGTAGCCAGCGAATATTTCAATACCTCAACCGATAATCTCGATGTGGTGAACGGCATGGTCTGTGTGAAGAACGAAGCCGATAAAGGCATCTCGCTGGGCGACCTGGCATTGCATGCGAATCCGACGCGAGGCGCCGTCAAACCAGGAACGGAACCCGGCCTTGAAGCCACCAACTACTTTGGACCTGAGCGCGGCGCCACGGCCAGTGGGATGCACGCGATGATCGTCGAGGTCGATCCGCAAACGTTTGATGTGAATATCCAAAAACTCGTCGTCGTGCACGACTGTGGGCGAGTGATCAACCCGCTCATACTCGACGGCCAGATCCACGGCGGGGTGGCACAGGGAATCGGGAACGCCTTCTATGAAGAACTCGTCTGGGACGAGAATGGGCAGCTGCTCAATGCCTCCTTCATGGACTATCTCCTTCCGACGGCGCTCGATGTACCGCCGATGGAGATCGGACACGAAGAGACTCCCTCACCATTGAACCCGCTTGGTACGAAAGGCGCAGGCGAGGCAGGCGCCATTCCAATCGGTCCCCTATACGCCCAGGCGATCGAAGATGCTTTCGACAACAAGATCGAAATCACCGAAATCCCACTCAGCCCCTCAAAGCTGTATTCGATCGTCCAGGAGCAGACGGGGGCAGGAAAAAATTAATAACTCGTGGATGGACAAAGTGAGCACGGTGATCAGTGTTAATTTAGAGCACAACTCAGGGTTGCCTGAGTTGTTGCCAGAAGGATTGATATGGCCAGACCTGTAGCAATAGTTATCGACTCGACGTCGAGTATCCCTGCTGAATTTCTCGATACCCTGCCGATCACCGTTGCCCCTGCAATGTTGCAATGGGGAGGCGTAACCTATCGGGATTATATTGACATATCTCCGGTGGAGTTTTATATCCGGCTGCGGACCGACCCGGAGCAACCTACCACTTCGCAGGTGACGCCGGCAGTTCTTGGCCAGGCGTTCGACCAGCTCCTGGGCGAAGGGTATGCTGTACTCGCAATCCTCCTTTCCTCCAGGCTGTCAGGAACGTACAATTCCGGGTTGATTGCAAAGGACGAACGGCCGGACCAACCGATCGTTATCCTGGATTCTTTGAGCAGCGGGATGGGTCTCGGCTGGGCTGGGATCACTGCAGCGCGGGCCGCCCAGGCCGGGTTAGACCTGGCCGGCTGCCAGGCTGTCGCAGAGAAAGCGTTTCAGAATATCGGTGTGGTCGGTACGGTCAAATCCCTGAAATATTTACATCGAGCCGGCCGGATCGGCGGCGCCAGCAGGTTTCTCGGCAGCGCGCTCCAACTGAAACCTGTGCTGGAAGTGGCAGACGGGATCATTGAAGGTGTGGACAGGGTTCGCACCCGCAGCAAAGCAATAGCGCGAATGCTGGACCTGCTTGAAGAACGGATCGCTGGTCGGGAACCGGTTCGCCTCGGGGTAATGCATGCGAATGATCTCGAGGTGGCTGAAAAACTTGTCGATATGGTCCAGGAGCGTTTTTCCCCGCTGGAGACAGTTGTCAGCGATTTCAGCCCGATTCTCGGCGCTAATTTCGGCGAAGGCACTGTGGGTGTGTGTTACATCGCCGGCATGGAGTGAGCGATGAAAGTCCATGTTTTGATTCGGCAAATGGAGAGAACATCCTGGGCGATCCGGGCGCTGGTTGAAGGGGTTAGCGATGAGCAGGTGCGGTGGAAACCCACCCCTGATTCGTGGTCAATTCTTGAAGTCATCAACCACCTTTATGACGAAGAACGAGAAGATTTCCGCACCCGGCTTGACTACCTCCTGCACCGACCTGGAGAGGTAGCTCCTCCAATCGACCCACAGGGTTGGGTCACTTCGAGAGGATATAACGAGCGTGATCCCAGTGAATCGCTCGCAAATTTCCTGTTCGAACGTGAAAAATCGATTGCCTGGCTCAAGAGCCTGGAATCGCCGGATTTCGATCTATTTATTGATAGCCCGTTCAGGAGGATGTCCGCCGGAGACATGTTTTCAGCCTGGGTTTCACACGACCTGCTGCACTTACGGCAGCTGGTAGAGCTGAAGTATGCCTATGGGAAGGAATTGACTGCACCGTACGTCCCCGATTATGCCGGCGAGTGGTAAATCGGCCCGGTGACATGCAAGAAAAGAGTATCCTTGAATCCCAGGCCGATATGGCGGCTGGCACCGAAACCGCCAGGTCAATCGCAGCCGCCTATCTCGACCGCATCGCTGCGCTTGACAGGGCCGGACCACAGGTCAACTCCGTCATCGAGATAAACCCGGATGCACTTCAAATCGCGGATGAACGCGATCGCGAACGCCGGGAGCGGGGGCCTAGAAGCAGGCTGCACGGCATCCCCGTACTCATCAAGGACAACATCGACACTGCTGACAGATTGCAGACCACCGCCGGCTCTCGCGCACTTTCCGGCAATATCGCGGCAAAGGACGCACACCTCGCCCGACTGCTGCGCGAGGCCGGGGCTGTGATCCTCGGGAAAACCAACCTGAGCGAATGGGCAAATTTCCGGTCCACGCGGTCAACAAGCGGCTGGAGCAGCCGCGGGGGCCAGACGCGAAATCCATATGCACTTGACAGGTCTCCCTGCGGCTCCAGTTCAGGATCTGCAGCAGCGGTAGCGGCGAATTTCTGTACAGCTGCTGTCGGAACAGAGACGGACGGCTCGATTATCTGCCCGGCAGCGAATAACGGTATTGTCGGAATCAAACCGACCATCGGCCTGGTCAGCCGTTCGGGTATCATCCCTATCTCCCACAGCCAGGATACGGCCGGGCCAATGGCGCGCACGGTCACGGATGCGGTAATCTTGCTGGGCGCAATCGCCGGCCCTGACCCGCAGGACCCGGTCACGGTTGAGGGGGAAAAGTTCGGACACCGGGATTACACGCGTTTTCTGCTGCCGGACGGCCTTGAAGGTGCCCGGATCGGTATTGCGCGGAATTTTTTCGGCGGTCATCCTCGAGTCGATGCGATCATGGAATCGGCCATTCACTCCATGGAGGAGAACGGGGCGGTGATCGTCGATAAAGCCAACATCGAAACCATCGAGCAGTTCCGTAAAACTGAACTTGAAGTGCTCCTGTACGAATTCAAGCATGACCTCAACTTATACCTGGCCACCCGCTCGGCGAATATCGGCATTCGGTCACTCAAGGATCTGATCCGTTTCAATGCAGCCAATGCCGAAGTCATGATGCCGTACTTTGGACAGGAAATCCTCATCCAGGCCCAGGAAAAGGGTCCGTTGAGCGAGAAGGCGTATCTGGAAGCGCTGGCTGAAAACCAGCGTCTTACCCGAAATGAAGGGATCGACCGGGTTATCACCGACCTGCGCCTGGACGCAATCGTTGCGCCAAGCAATGCCCCGGCATGGTTGATTGATTGGGTCCGCGGCGATTCCCATTCCGGCGGCAGTTCATCTACTGCTGCTGTCGCCGGATATCCGGTGATTACCGTGCCTGCCGGATACATCCATGGCCTGCCGATCGGCATATCGTTTTTCAGCACGGCATACCAGGAACCCGCCCTGATCCGGATCGCATATGCGTTTGAGCAGGCCACTCTCGTCCGCGAAAAGCCGGGGTTTGCACGGTCGGTTCGTCTGCATTAACGAGGGACCTGCGTGTACTGCGCACTATGTGCGGCTTATCCGTGAAATACAGTCAATGATCGTTTTCAGAAGGTGCGAAGTGTGGATTATTCAGCTGAGCTTTGCACCTCGCACCTTCCCGGAGGAATATGCAAACTTTAGATCTTCTCATCACAAACGCACGACTGCGCTCAGGTAATTTCGCGGATATCGGCA